>JAGQUM010000038.1:0-21710 GCA_020438485.1 Thermoleophilia bacterium
GGCGCCGCCGGGGCAGCCGGAGCCCACGCCGGCGCCGCCCTCGGGTGAGTCCGGATGGGCTCCCCCCGGCGGTTCCGCGCCCCCCGCAGCAGGGCAGACCGCCGGGAGCGGCTATCCGGCGCCGCAGGCGCACCCGCCGGTGGACGAGAGCAGCCCCACCCAGGTGGAGGGCGCCCCGGGGCAGGGATGGGCACCGCCCGCCGCGGCCAAGCCCCGCAAGGGCGGCGGCCAGGGGTGGTTCCGGCTGAAGAAGTAGGAGCGAGCGCGCCGGGCCCCCGGGGCCCGGCGGGTTCACACCTTCAGGTGCGTGGTGGCGAACAGGTACGTGACGTACGCCAGCGCGGCGCCGACGATGCCGGCCACGACCGCGTCGGACATGTCGCCACGGCCGACGTACACGACGGCCCAGGCCAGTACGGCGACGGCGCAGAAGCCGAACAGAACGAAGCCCAGCCAGTTGGCCCACCCGCGCGGCAGCTTGTTGGCCAGCGCGTTCTGCTCGGCGGCGCTCTGGTAGTTGCGCCGACGCCCGCCGCCCTGCTTCGAGGAGTTGCCGCGTCCCTTGATCACGCGGCGCAGCGTAGCAGGGCGGGCCCGCGTCCCCCGCCGGCGGGCGTTGCTAGCCTGGCGCCGATGGCCGACGCCCCCCGCTTCGACCCCGACGGCCGCGAGGAGGCGTGGGGCCCGTTTCGTTTCGCCATGGACACCCGCGTCGACGTGGCCGACACCGATCTGGGCGCCATCGTCTACTACGGCCGGTACGCGCACTTCGTGGACCGCGCGATCATCGCGTACCGGCGGTTCCTCGGCATCCCCCCGCTGGGCCCCGACGGGCACCTGTTCGTGGTGCGGGCCCTGTCGCTGCAGTACCACGGGTCTGCCCGCTTCGACGACGTGCTGACCGTCCGCGTGCGCACCACGAACGTGGGGCGCACCAGCCACGCCATGGACGTGGCGGTCACGCGCGTGGAGCCCGGCGGCGACGTCACGACGCTGGTCGACGGCGGCATCACACAGGTGGGAGTCGGCGGGTATCCGCCCTCCCGGCCCAGCCGCATGCCCGACGACGTGGCCGTCCGGCTGCGAGGGTTCGAGGGGTTGTGAGCGTCCGCCGCGCGTTCGGCGAGTGGATCGCGCCCGGGGGCGCGCTCGACGCCGAACGCCTGGCCGAGCTGGAGCGCCTCCTGGTGGAGGGCTGTCCGCCCACCCCGGGACCCGTCGTCGACGTGCACGCCCACCTGGGGCGCGACGCCGACGGTCACGCCCTGGACGCCGCGGACCTGGTGGCCGACATGGACGCCCACGGCGTCGACCGGGCCGTGTGTTTCCCTGCCAACGAGCCGGGCGACGGGGACGCGGCGTTCGCGGCCTCCAACGCCGCCGTCCTCGGCGCGGCGCAGGACCACCCGGGCCGGATCGTGCCGTTCTGCCGCGTCGACCCCGCGCGCGGGGCGGCCGAGGCGATGGAGCGGGCCGCCGCTGCGGGCGCGCGGGGCCTGAAGCTGCATCCCGTCGCGCAGGGCTTCGCGCCCGACTCTTCCGAGTGCGTGGCGTGCGTGCGCGACGCGACCCGCCGCGGCTGGCCCGTGCTGTTCCACGCCGGCTACGGCGCCCGCGCGCTGGCCGCGCCGTTCGCGGCCTTGCTGGACGCCGCTCCGGGCTGCCGCATCATCCTGGCCCACGCCGCCCGCGGCGACGCACGTGCCGTGTGGGACGTGGCGCGCGGCCGAGGCGACGTGTGGTGGGACACCTCGCTCGCGTCCCTGGCCGACGTGGCGATGCTGCCGCCGTCGCGTGTGCTCTTCGGCGCGGACCGCCCCTACGGCGAGCACGCCACGGCCCGCCAGTTGGTGGCGCTGGCCGCCGCGGTCGCCGGCTGGGACGACGCCCAGGTGGCCGGCGTGATGGGCGGCAACGCCCTTGCCCTCTTGGGGGAGACGCCGTGACCCGGTGGGAGGCGGTGCGCCTCGTGGCGGCTCTCGGCGCCGTCGAGATGTGCCTCGTGCGCGACGATCCGGTGGCCGGTCCGCTGCTGGCCCAGGCGCGCCGCGCGGCCGCGGGCACCGCGGTCGCGCCGCTGCTGGACGAGGCCGCCGCCATCAGCCGCGCCACGTCGGGCGACGGGGACGCCGGCGCGCGCGCGGCCCGCAAAGTCGTGCAGGCCCTGGTGCGGGCCGCGACGCAGGCCGCCCAGGCGGTGGCGCTCGCCGCGCCGTGAGGCGGGGGCGGCGGGCCGCCCCCGGGACCGGTGCTAGGCCTTCTTGGCCAGGTAGTCGGCCACCATCTTCTCGCCGGCCGCGGGCCCGTCGGTGAAGTACACGCGGTTGATCTCCTTGAAGATCTCCCACTGCTCGGGCACGTCGTCCTCGGACATGGTGGCGTCCACGGGGCAGGCCTCGACGCACGCGTCGCAGTCGATGCACTCCTCGGGGTCGATGTAGAGCATCGTGGCCTCGCCGTGGCCGTCCTCACCCGATGCGGGGTGGATGCAGTCGACAGGGCAGACGTCGGCGCACGCCGTGTCCTTGGTGCCGATGCACGGCTCGGTGATGACGTAGGCCATGTGGAGGGCTCCTTCGGTGACGTCCCGGGTTCACGCCGCGCCGGAGGGCGCGATGCGGCCAAAGAGTACCAGCGGCCCGCGGCGATTCGCGCCCGGGCTGCAGGGGCCGTCCGGCCCCCGCCGCACCCGGCCCCCGGACCCCCCGCGCCGCGGGTGCGTAGTGTTCCCGGCCGTGACCCCCGCCTTCGCGATGCCCCTGATGCTGGGGATCAAGTGGATGGACCCCAACTGGCTGCTCGACCGGTTCGGCACCCAGTTCGTGTGGATCAGCCTGATCATCGTCTTCATCGAATGCGGGCTGCTGTTCCCGTTCCTGCCCGGCGACACGCTGCTGTTCGCCGTCGGGCTGTTCATCGCCGGCGGCAAGCTCGACGTGTTGCCGGGCGCGGGAATCGTGGAGTTGCTCGTCGCGGTAGCCATGCTCATCGGCGCAGCGTTCCTCGGCAACGTCGCGGGCTACGAGATCGGACGGGCCGTGGGGCCGCCCATCTACCGGCGTGACGGCCGCATCATGAAACGCAAGTACTTCGACGACACGACGGCCTTCTTCTCGAAGCACGGCAACAAGGCGCTGGTGATCGGCCGGTTCGTGCCGTTCGTGCGCACGTTCATCACGGTGGTGGCCGGCGCCACCCGGATGGAGCGGCACCGGTTCCTGGTGTGGAGCTTCGTCGGCGCCGTCGGCTGGGTGGTGTCGATCGTGCTGCTGGGGTACTTCCTGGGCGAGGCGTTCCCGGGGCTGGGCGAGAACATCGACAAGGCCGTCATCGCCATCCTCGTGTTCAGCGTCATCCCCATCGCGTGGGAGTGGTGGAAGCACCGGCGCCAGGCGGCGGATACGCCTTCCGCATAGCGCTGCGGCTCAGAGGCGGAACACCCGCACAGCCGCGAACGCGCTGAAGTCGTCGTCCCCTGGCGACCGCCACGCCGTGTCGCAGGTGGCGGCCGTCGCGTGTCGCCGGAGGCGTGCTCCCGGCGGCCTCTAGGCGGGAGCCGGCACCCCCACGGCCGCCACGACGGCCCGGGCGGCCCGCACCAGCTCGGTCGCCGCCGGGGATCCGGGCCGCGCGGCCACCACGGGCAGGCCGTCGTCGCCGGCCCGCGCCACGTCGGCCTCCAGCGGCACGCGGGCCAGCAGCGGCACGCCCAGCTCGGCCGCCAGCAGCTCGCCCCCGCCGCCCGAGAAGACCTCGTATCGCACCCCGGTGTCGGGGGCGACGAAGTGGCTCATGTTCTCGACGACGCCCACGACGGGCATGCCCACGCGGGCGGCCATCGCGGCGGCCCGGCGGGCCACCTTCTGCGCCGTGATCTGGGGAGTCGTGACGATCACCAGATGGGCTGACGGGATGAGCTGCGAGATGGTCAGAGACACATCCCCCGTGCCGGGCGGCAGGTCGATCAGCAGGTAGTCGGGGTCGTCCCAGAACACGTCCGACACAAAGCTGGTGAGCGCCTTGTGCAGCATCGGGCCGCGCCAGATCACGGGCGAGTCGTCCTGGGCCAGAAACCCCATGGACATCAGCCTCACACCGTGCGCCTCAACCGGGAGGATGAGGTCGTCCATCATCACGGTGGGCCGGTGGACGCCGAACATGCGGGGGATGGAGTAGCCGTACACGTCGGCGTCCAGCACCCCCACGGCGTGGCCGTCGGCCGCCAACGCCAGCGCCAGGTTGGCCGTGATGCTGCTCTTGCCCACGCCCCCCTTACCCGAGGCCACGCCGATGACCTTCGTGCGCGACCCCTGCGCGAAGGGGCTGGTGCGCTCGGATCCCGCCAGGCCGTGGCGCAGCCGGTGGCGCTCCTCGTCGCTCATCGCCCCCAGCAGCACGGTGACATCCTCGACGCCGGGCACGGCCCGGACGGCCGCGCTGACACGCTCGTGGATGACGTCCTTCAGCGGGCAGCCGTCCACCGTCAGCGCCACGTCGACCGTGACGGCGCCGCCGTCGACGGCCACGTCGCGCACCATGTTGAGGGCGACGATACTGCGCCGCAGCTCGGGGTCCTCCACCGCCTCCAGCGCGGCCATCACCGCGTCGCGCGAGGGCCCGCTCACATGAACATCCTCGCCCACGGCTCGGCCTCGCGCATGGTGACACCCCACGGGCCGTGGCCCGGGTAGATGCGGTGGTCGCCCGGGATCTCCGTCATCACCCGCTCCAGGCTGGCCAGCATGTCGCGCGGCGACGAGCGGGGGAAGTCGGTGCGGCCGATGCCCTGCGCGAAGATCAGGTCGCCCACCAGTGCCTCGCCGTGCTCCTTGTCCCACGCGGTCCAGCAGCCGGGGGAGTGCCCGGGCGTGTGCAGCATGTGCAGGGTCAGACCGCCGAACTCCAGCGTGTCGCCCTCGCCCACCACGCGATCGGGTGTCACGCCGGGGCGCTTCGGGGGGTTGCCGAACAGGGCGGGGTTGAACGGCGCGGGGTCGGCCATCCAGTCCTCGTCGCCGCCGCCCGCCCAGACGGGCACGCCGCGCTCCGCGAAGCGGTACGCGTCGACGCAGTGGTCCCAGTGGCCGTGGGTCAGGTACAGGGCCTCCAGCGTGAGGTCGTTGCGCGCCAGCGTGTGGTCCACCCACTCGATGCCGCCCCACGGGGCGTCCACCGCGATGGCGGGCCCGCCACGCTCGGCGAACACCACATACGTGTTGGTGGCCACGGGCCCGAACGTCCCGCCCTTGATGATCACGTCGCGTGGTCCTCGGCTCGTTCAGCGGATCGGCGACCGAGAGTACCGCCCGGGCGCGGCTACAGCCCCCAGCCGAGGTAGGCGTCGGCCTCGTCGCCCGCGCCGGGCGCCTCCAGGCGCGTGGCCAGCTCGACCAGGTGCGCACCCGCCGCCGGGATCCCGGCGCCGGCGGCCCACACCGCCCGCAGGGGACGCTCCACGACGAGGCCGTCCACCATCACCGCCCGCAGCTCGCCCGCCGTGACGGCGGCCCTCACGGCGTGCTCGCTCAGCACCGCCGGCCCCACGCCGGACGCCACGGCCAGGCGCACGGCGGCGTTGCTGGGCAGCTCCATCGCGGGGGCCGCCATCCGGTGTCCCGCCATGGCGTCCTCCAGCGCGATCCGCGTGCCGGAGCCCGGCTCCCGCACCACCAGCGGCGTGGCCCGCAGCTCGCCGGGCGACACCGGGCGCGTCCGCAGCGCCCACGCGTGCCCCGGGGCGGTCACCACCACCAGCCTGTCCGTGGTGATGACCCGCTCCTCCACGTCGCACGAGATGGTGCCGGGCAGGTCCGGGCTCTCCACGAACCCCAGCGCCTCCCCGGTGCTCACCAGGCGACCCACGTCGTCGGAGTTGCCCACGGTGAGGCCCACGCGCAGCCCCGGCTCGGCGGCGTGCAGCGCGCCGAGCCAGCGGGGCAGTAGCGCCTCGGCGATGGTCTGCGACGCCGCGATGCGCAGCGGCCCGTCGGCGCCGCGCGCGAGACCCGCGGCCCCCGCCTCCAGGCGCTCCGCCGCGCGCAGCGCGTCGCGGGCCCAGTCGGCCATCAGCACGCCGTGTTCGGTCAGCTCGCTGCCGCGCGCCCCGCGCCGGACCAGCACCAGGCCGAACCTCCGTTCCAGGCGCGCCAGCGTGCGGCTGGCGTTGGGCTGCGCGACGCCCACGGCGCGGGCGCCCGCGCTGATCGACCCGTGCTCGCCGATGGCGACGAGCACGGCGAGGTCCGCCAGGTGCGGCAGCAGCGACGGGTGACGCATGCACCAACGATATACCCGGCATGCGGTATCGGGGTCTACCGCGATATGGGAAACGGGTCCATCGTGCCGGTATGACCCACGCGATCACCCACCGGCCCACGCACGGGTGGCTGGCGTCGGGCCGCTGGACGGGGCTGGCGGTGGCGCTGGCGGCGGCGGCCGTCGCGGTGGCGATCAACCGCGCGGTCCCCGCGCTGAGCCCGCTGCTGACGTGCATCCTGATGGGGGTCGCGGCCCGGCACGCCGTCGCCCGGCCCGCGGCGTGGACCGTGATGCAGCCCGGCCTGGCGTTCGCGGCCCGGCGCCTGCTGCGCGCCGGCATCGTGCTGCTGGGGCTTCAGTTGAGCCTGGCCGACATCGCCGCCGTCGGCTGGACGACGGCCGCCGGCGTGTGCGCGGTGGTTGCCGGGGGCATCGCGGCGGCCATGTGGGTGGGGCGGCGGCTGGGCCTCGAGCGCGACCAGGCGGCGCTCATCGCGTGCGGCTTCTCCATCTGCGGGGCGGCCGCCGTGGCGGGCCTGCAGAGCGTGCTGCGCCGGCCGCGGCGCGACGAGGCCGCCACGGCCATCGCGCTCGTGGTGCTGTTCGGCACGCTGATGATCGGCGTGGCGCCGCTCGCGGTCGCGGCCCTGGGCCTGGGCGACCGCACGGCCGGTGTGTGGATCGGCGGGTCCGTGCACGAGGTGGCGCAGGTCGTGGCCGCGTCCGGGTTGGTGGGCACGGCGGTGCTCAAGATCGCCGTGCTCGTGAAGCTGATGCGCGTGCTGTGCCTGGCGCCCGTCCTGGCGGGCGCGTCGTGGCTGGAGCGCCGCCGCGGCGCGGGGGAGAGCGGGGCGCTGCCGCCGCCGGTGCCGTTGTTCGTGGTGGCGTTCGTCGGGGCCGTCGCGCTGCGCAGCACCGGCGTGCTGCCCGCCGGGTCCGTCCACGACGCCGCCACGGTGCAGGGGCTGCTGCTGGGCGCCGCGATGTTCGCGCTCGGCACGTCCGTGCACTGGACGGGCATCCGCGCCGCGGGGCTGCGCCCCATCGCGGTGGCCGGGGCGACGACGCTCGTGGTCGCGGGGCTGGCCGCCATCGTGGCCGCGGCGGCCTGAGCGCCGCGCGGGCGAGCCTATGATGGCCCCGTGAGGGTCGCCATCGCCACGGACGAGGACGGAACGCTCCCCAGGGCCATCATGGCCGCCCTGCGCGGGCGCGGCGACGAACCCGTGCCGTTCGGGCCCCTGGCGGGCGGAGCGGGCGAGTGGGCCGAGGTTTCCGCCGCCGCCGGGCGGGCCGTGGCGTCCGGGGACGCCGGCGCCGGCGTCGTGATCTGCTGGACGGGGACGGGCGCCTCGATCGCCGCGAACAAGGTGCCGGGCGTGCGCGCCGCGCTGTGCGCCGACGCCGACACCGCCCGCATGGCGCGCCGCTACAACCACGCCAACGTGCTGGCGCTGTCCATGCGCTCCACCAGCGAGGCGCTGGGAGAGGAGATCCTCGCCGCGTTCCTCGATTCGCCGTACGGCGACGACGCTTTCGACGTGCGCAACGTCGCCGCGCTCGAGCCCCGCCCGGGCTGACGGGCGACCCCGGGTTCCCGGCTCCGCCCGGCACTATCCTGCGGGTTGTCCGCAGGATCAGTTCCCGTTGGCGGCGGGTAAACGGCCTCTCGGCGGCCCCCACACACCGCCGCCGATCGCGGACAATTCCCTCAGCCCGCACCGTCTTCCCGCGGGTGGCCACGACACAAGGAGTCGACGCTCCATGGGCTTCATCGCCTTCATCATCCTCGGTGCCCTCGCCGGCATCATCGCCAAGAAGATCATGGGCGGTGGTCCCGACGGGATCATCCTCACCACGATCCTCGGCATCGTCGGCGCGCTGGTCGGCGGATGGCTCGCCGGCCTGATCTTCGACGCCGATCCCCTCGACGAGTTCTTCGACATCTCGACCTGGCTGACCGCCATCGTGGGCAGCATCATCCTGATCTGGGGGTACCGACTGGTCTCCAGCCGCAGGTAGCCGAACCGGTCGGTGCGGGCCGTCGCGAGCGGCCCGCACCCGCCCGCCGTCGGGCATCTCGCGTCAGGCCTGGATCACCTCCACCACGGCGTTGTAGTCGGGCACGCCGCTCTCGGGGTCGCGCACACCGGCGCGCAGCAGCGGGTTGCACTCCGGGAAGAACATCTGAACGTTGCCCTCTCGGATGCGGTCGACCTTCACGGTGGCCCGCACCTCGCCCGCCCCCGATCGCACCCGCACCCGGTCGCCGTCGGCCACGCCAGCCGCCCGGGCGTCGCCGGCCGACATGAACAGCGCGTCGCGCGTCGCGCCCGTCATGGGGTCCTTCTCGGCGAACACCATGCTGTTGAACTGCTTGCCGCGGCGGGTCGACAGGAAGAACCTTCCCTTCGGGGGACGCCGGTCGCGGGGCGCGATCGGGGTGAAGTGCGCCCGGCCGTCGGGCGTGGGGAACACCCAGCCGTCGCAGAGGCGCGGGCCGCCCCACTGCACCTGGTCGCCGGTGTCGCGCAGATCCTGGATGCCGTCGTACATGGGCACGACGCGGGCGATCTCGTCGCGGATGGCCTGGCCGCTGGCAAACACGGCCCGGTGGGCGCCCCGGGGCCGCACGCGCGCCGCGACGTCCTGGTAGATGCGCCACTCGCTGCGGGCCTCGCCGATGCGGTGGCCCGGGATCTCGGGGCTGAACACCACGCGGCGCTCGGTGGTGGTCTCGGTGCCGCCGCCCTCCTGCTCGTACCGCGTGGCCACCGGCAGGATCACCACCGTCTCACCTGGGTCGACCAGCATCTGCGTCGTCAGGATGATGTCCTGGTGCACCCGCAGCCTGGCCTTGGACAGGCGACGTGCCACCAGCGCGGGGTCGGGGAGGACGTCCAGGAAGTTGCCGCCGCTCGACCACAGCACGTCGACCCGCCCCTCCTCGACGCCCTCCAGCATCTCCTCGGCGTTCATCCCCGGCGCGGCGGGCACGTCGAAGCCCCAGTGTCGCGACAGCGTGGCGGCGTTCTCCTTCGTCACCGGCAGCCCGCCGGGGAACGCCGTGGCGTACGCGCCCATCTCGGCGCCACCCTGCACACCGGAGTGGCCGCGGATGGGCATGAGCCCGGCGTTCTCACGGCCGACGTTGCCGCGGCACAGGGCCAGGTCGATAACGGCCCGCACGTTGTCGACCCCGAAGGCGTGCTGCGTGAGGCCCATGGACCACACGAACACGGCGGACTCGCTGGCCGCGTACTCGGCCGCGAACGCGCGGATGGTGTCCACGGGGCAGCCCGACATCTCCGCCAGCCGCTCGAGCGGGTACGCGCCGAGGCCCGTGATCATCGCGTCGTAGCCCTCGGTGTGGGCATCGATGAACGCCCGGTCGACGCCGCCGGCCTCGGCGAGCACCTTGATGACGGCCGCGACCAGGGCTTGGTCGCCGCCGGTGTGCACGGGTACGAACAGGTCGGTCATCTTCGTGCCCAGCAGCGCCGACTCGGCGTTGGACGGCACCCAGTACCGCTCGAGACCGGGCTCGCGGTACGGGTTGACCACCACGACCCGGGTGCCCTTCTTGCGGGCCATGTAGAGGTACTTCATGACCACGGGTTGGGCCTGGGCGACGTCCGAGCCCCACAGCACCACCAGGTCGGTGCCCATCAGGTCCGTGTAGCTGATGGTCGTCGCGGCAGCGCCCACCTGCTGCTTCAGGGCAAGCGTGGACGGCGCGTGGCAGATCCGTGCGGCGTTGTCGACGTTGTTGGAGCCCATGTACCTCATGGCCTTCTGCGCGGCGTAGTACCCCTCGTTGGTGATGCCCCGCGCCGTGAGGTACAGCGCCGTGCGCTCGGGCCCTGCGGCGCGGATCGCGCCGGCGATCTCGTCCAGCGCCGCGTCCCACGACACGCGCGTGAACCCCGGCTCTCCCGCTCGGCGGACGTGGGGGTGGGCCAGACGGCCCAGGTCACGCAGCCCCTTGCCGTTCATGCGGGTGAGCGGCTCCACGTCGCCCAGCGCCGCATCGTCCATCGCGCCCATCGTGTTGACGCGCAGCAGGTTGAGCGGCGTCAGGCACATGTGGACGCCGTCGATGGTCCAGTCGTGCAGGCCCGCGACGCCCAGCGCACAGCCGTCGCACACGCCGCGGCTCAGCACGCGCCACGCATGCGGCAGGTTGTCGCGGTTCTCCCACGCCACCTTCGCCATCGACGCGTAGTGGTTGGGCTTGGTCTTACCGATGCCGTTGGGCGTGAACCCCGCCCAGAGGTCGCGGGCCCGGGGTGCCTTACGCGCCACCGTCGTTCCTTCCCGTCACCCGGTGCGCGTGGCTGTAGACGTTCATGCCGTCTCCGCGCAGGAAACCGATCGCGGTGATCCCCAGCGCGTCGGCGGCGGTCACCGCCAGGTTCGACGGGCCCGAGACCGCGCACACCACAGGCGCGCGCGCCACCGCCGCCTTCTGCACGATCTCGAACGACAGGCGGCTGGACACCATCAGAACGTGGCCGCGCAGGTCGGCCATACCCTCGAGGGCCGCCCAGCCCACCACCTTGTCGACGGCGTTGTGCCGGCCCACATCCTCGTGGACGCACAGGGCCTCAGCCTCGGGCGTGAACAGCCCGGCCGCGTGGACGGAGCCGGTGCGTCCGAACGTGCGCTGCGCCGCCCGCAGCGCGTCCGGCATCGCCAGGATCGCCGCGGCGTCGACCGTGGCCGGGTCGTCCACGGGCGCGCATCGCACTGTCACGTCCTCCAGCCGGCTCCTGCCGCAGACGCCGCACGACGACGTGACGTCGTACGCGCGGGCCGCGATCTCGCCCCGCAGAGCGGCTCGCGATCGCACCCGGACGGTGTTGAACGCCTGCTCCTGCTCGAGCTCGGTGCAGTACGACACGCGTTCGACATCGCCGGGAGCGATGATGCCCTCGCCGACCAGCAGCCCCACCGCCAGCGCGAAGTCGGCGCCGGGCGTGCGCATGGTGATCGCCACGCGCTGGGGCTCGCCGCCCGGGGCGACCACGCGCACCTCGAGCGGTTCCTCTCCGGCGAGGCGGTCGCCGCGCTCGCTCCAGCGCCCGGCGCGCAGCGTCAGCACCCTGGCGGGCGACAGCGCCCGGCGTGCGGGTGTGGGGCCTTCGCTCATGCCGGGACGCTACCGTCCGCGCGCGGCGGAGGCGATCGCCCGCCCAGCGCCGGTGCCCGTGCGAACCAGGGGGCGAGTGGCCGCCCTCCCCGGCGCGTGCGGACCGCCGGGCGCGGGCTTCGGGGGCGCCGGCGGCGCATCCTCGCCGAGATCGATATCCCGCGCGGCGACGACCGGCGCGACGTGGTCCGCGCGTGGTGCCATGCGCAGCGCGAGGTCTTCTCGCGCCACCGCGACGCGGCGCGCCCGTGTTTCGGCGCTTTTTTTCTTGGCCGTCGCGGAGTGGTTCCGCAGCCTCGACCCCGAGAGCTATCCGGCGATCGCGTCCGGCGTCGACGCGCTGGTGGCGGGCGGCGGCGACCAGCGGTTCGCGTTCGGCGTCGAGACGTTCATCGCCGGCATCGCGTCGCGTATCCCGCCGTCCGCCGGCTGAAACCGTTCGCGGCGGCGGTTGACGCGGACCTCGTCACAACTGTTGCATTAGGGGAGCGCCCCGGACGGCGCGCCACCCGGGACGCAGGATGCCCCGACAGGCCGGCCGGCGACGCGCGCGGGCGGCCCGCCACCACACCGCGTGAGAGGAACCGGCCGTGAAGAAGATCATCAACGACCCCAGCACCGTCGTGGAGGAGGCCCTCCACGGCATGGAGGTCGCGCACGCGGACCTCATCAAGGTCAACTACAGCCCCGCCTACATCGTGCGCGCCGACGCCCCCGTGAAGGGCAAGGTGGCGCTGGTCTCCGGCGGCGGCTCCGGTCACGAGCCGCTCCACGGCGGGTTCGTGGGTATGGGCATGCTCGACGCGGCGGCCCCCGGTGCCGTGTTCACGTCGCCCACCCCCGACCAGGTGCTGGACGCCACGAAGGCGGTCGACGGCGGCGCGGGAGTCCTGCACATCGTCAAGAACTACACCGGCGACGTGCTGAATTTCGAGACCGCCGCCGAGTTGGCGCAGGCCGAGGACATCCAGGTGGAAGCCGTCGTGGTGGACGACGACGTGGCCGTGAAGGACTCCACGTGGACGGCCGGCCGTCGCGGCGTGGGCGGCACGGTGCTGCTGGAGAAGATCGTCGGCGCGGCCGCGCAGCGCGGAGACGACCTGGCGGCCTGCAAGGCGCTGGCCGAGAAGGTCAACGGCCAGGTGCGCTCGATGGGCCTCGCGCTGACCGCGTGCACCGTGCCGCACGCCGGCGAGCCGTCGTTCACGCTGGGCGACGATGAGATGGAGATGGGGGTCGGCATCCACGGAGAGCCCGGCCGCGAGCGGGTCACGTTGACGTCGGCCGACGAGATGGTGTCCACGATGCTGGGCTCCGTCGTCGAGGACCTGCCGTTCTCGTCCGGCGACAGCACCCTGCTGTTCGTCAACGGCATGGGTGGCACGCCGCTGATCGAGCTGTACCTGGCCTACAACTCGTGCGTGAAGTTCCTCAAGGAGAAGGGCATCGGCGTCACGCGCTCGCTGGTGGGCAACTACATCACGTCCCTCGAGATGCAGGGCATGTCCATCACGCTCCTCAGGCTGGACGACGACATGACGACGCTGTGGGACGCGCCGGTCCACACCGCCGCCCTGCGGTGGGGTGCCTGACGTGGCGTGCGACGCCGCGGGGGTCGCGGGCGGCGTGCGTCGCGTCGCCGGCACCGTCTCCGAGCACAAGGCCGAGCTCACCAACCTCGACCGGGAGATCGGCGACGGCGACCACGGCGAGAACCTGGCCCGGGGCTTCGGGGCCGTCATCGGCAAGCTCGACGCCGAGACACCCGACAGCCCTGGCGGCGTCCTGAAGCTGGTGGCCACCACGCTCATCTCGACCGTCGGTGGCGCCAGCGGGCCCCTGTTCGGCACGGCGTTCCTCCGGGCGGCGACCTCCGTGGGCGATGCGGGCGAGCTGGACGGCAGCGCCGTCGCGGCGGCCCTCGAGGCCGCGCGCGACGGCGTCGTCGCGCGCGGCAAGGCGGAGCCCGGCGACAAGACCATGGTCGACGCGCTGACCCCCGCCGTCGACGCGGCGAAGGCCGCGGCGGAGGGCGGGGGGGACGCGGCGGCCGTACTGGCCGCCGCCGCGGGCGCCGCCGAGCAGGGAGCGGCCGACACCGAGCCCATGCAGGCGCACAAGGGCCGGGCGTCGTACCTGGGGGAGCGCTCCATCGGCCACGTGGACCCGGGGGCCCGCAGCACCGCGTACCTGCTGCGCGCCCTTGCCGACGCGGCGGGCTGACCGGTGCCCGTCGGCCTCGTGATCGTCTCGCACTCGCGCGACGTCGCCGTCGGCACCGCCGAGCTGGCGGGTCAGATGGCGCCGTCCGTCGCCATCCGGCCCGCCGGCGGCATGGACGACGGCGCCGTGGGCACGTCGTTCGAGCTGATCGCCGCGGCGCTCGACGAGGCCGACGCCGGCGACGGGGCCGTGGTGCTGTACGACCTTGGCTCGGCCCTGCTGACGGCCGAGACCGCGGTGGAGTTCCTCGAGCCCGACCGGCAGGGGCGCGTCCGCATCGTGGACGCGCCCCTGGTGGAGGGCGCCATCGCCGCCGCCGTCGCGGCGGACGGCGGGGCCGACGTGGACGCCGTCGCCGGGGCCGCCCGCGAGGCCGCCGCGGCGTGGGGGGGCGACGCTGCGGCGGGGGACCCCGCGGCCGACGCCGTGCCCGTGGACGCCACCCGCGACGTGGAGATCGTGAACCCGCTGGGCCTCCACGCCCGGCCCGCCGCCGAGGTGGCTCGCGCCGTGGGCGCCGACGCGCGCGTGACGGTGTCGCGGGAAGGGGAGGACCCGGTGGACGTGGCGTCCGTGCTGGCCGTGGTGGGCCGGGCGTACCGGGGCGGCGACCGCGTGACGCTGGCCGCATCGGGGGCCGGGGCGATCGACGCGCTGGACCGCGTGGCGTCCCTCATCGCGGGGGGCTTCGGGGAGGCGGGCGATGCGGCCCCCGGCGCACCCGCCGCCGCGGGGCCCGCACCCGTGTCGGCGCTGCGCGACGGGAGGCTGGAGGCCGCCGCCGGATCGCCCGGGCTGGCCGTGGGGGCGCTGACGCCGCTGGCGGGCCTGCCCGACGCGCTGCCGGCCCAGGACGGCGCGGAGCCGGACGCCGAGCGCGCCCGCCTCGACGAGGCCGTCGCCCGCGCGGCGGCCGCGCTGGACGGCATGGGGGAGTTCGGCCGCGCCCACGCCGCGATCGTGCGCGACCCCGCCCTGCGCGCCGACGCCGACGCCGCCCTGGGGGGCGGGGCCGCCCACGCGTGGTGGACCGCCGTGCAGCACGCCGCGCGGACGCTTGGCGGCGCCGGCGACGACCTGGCGGCGGCCCGCGCGGCCGACGTCCGCGAGGCCGGGGCGGCGGTGCTGGAGCAGCTGGGCGAGGCCGTGGACCGCGTGCCCGGCGACGCGACGGGCACCGTGATACTCGCCGACGACCTGGGCCCGGCGGAGGTCCCGCGCCTCGTGGACGCCGGCGCGCTGGCGGCCGTGCTGCGGGGCGGGTCGCCGACCGCGCACGCCACCATCGTCGCGCGGGGGCTGGGATTCCCGCTGGTGCTGGCCGCCGGCGGGGCGCTGGACGACGTGGAGCCCGGCACCCTCGTGGTGCTCGACGGCCAGGACGGCACCGTCAGGGTGGACCCGCCGCGTGACGAGGCCGAGCGGGCCCGGGTGCGGGCCGGGGAGGCCGAGGCCGAGGCAGCCCGCCTGCGCGAGGAGGCCCGGCGGCCCGTCGTGACCGCCGACGGCACGCCCGTCGTGGTCGCCGCGAACATCGGCTCGGTCGAAGACGCCCGGGCGGCGGTGGCCAACGGTGCCGACGCCGTGGGGCTGCTGCGCACCGAGCTGCTCGTGCTCGATCTGCCCGAGTACCCCGACGAGGACCGTCAGGCGGCTGACCTGGCGGCCATCTTCGACGTCCTGGGCGACAGGCCGGTGACGGTGCGCGTGCTGGACGCCGGCGGCGACAAGCCCGTCGCGACCCTCGACGTGGGCCCCGAGCACAACGGGTTCCTCGGCGTGCGGGGCCTGCGGTACCTGATGGAGCACCCCGACCTTCTGGGCACCCAGCTGCGCGCCATCCTGCGGGCGGCCGACGGCCACCGCGTGTCGGTGATGGCGCCGATGGTCACGGTGCGCGCCGAGGCCGAGGCGTTCCGGGCGGCCGTCGACGACGCCGCCGCGTCGCTGCGCGACGAGGGGGTCGCGTTCGCCGCGCCCGAGGCCGTCGGGATCATGGTGGAGGTGCCCGCCGCGGCGCTCTACGCGGACCAGTTCGCCGGCGTCGCGGACTTCTTCTCGGTGGGCTCCAACGATCTCACCAGCTACCTGATGGCGGCCGAGCGCACCGAGCCCGGCGTCGCGTCGCTGCTCGACCCCGCGTCGCCGGCGGTCGGCAGGGTGCTGGACACGCTGTGCGCGGCGGCGGCCGAGGCGGGCATCGAGGTGGCGGTGTGCGGCGAGATGGCCGCCGATCCCGACCGTGCGGTCGAGCTGGTGGCCCGGGGTGTGCGCGAGCTCTCGATGGCGCCCGCGCGCATTCCCGCCATCAAGTCCCTGCTCAGGGAGGCCCGGATCCCGCCCGGCGCGTCCGTCCACTAGGATCGTGCGAATGGGATCTCACGGCGAGAGGCGAGCGTGACCTGGGACATGCAGGCCGCCGGCGGTGCGGCGCAGGGTGAGGAGGAGCTGCGCCTCCTGTGGCGCCGCTACAAGCTGCACGAGGACCCCGTCGCGCGCGACCGGCTGATCCTCACGTTCGCGCCGCTCGTGAAGTACGTCGCCGGGCGCATGTCCTCGGCCCTGCCCGCGCACGTCGAGGAGACCGACCTCATCTCGTACGGGCTGCTGGGCCTCATCGGCGCCGTCAAGCGCTTCGACCCTGAACGCCAGGTGAAGTTCGAGACGTACGCCGTGGCCCGCATCAAGGGCGCCATCATCGACGAGCTGCGCTCGCTGGACTGGGTGCCCCGGTCGGTCCGCGCCCGCGCCCGCGCCATCGAGCGCGCGTCGGCCGAGCTGGAGCACAAGCTGCAGCGCGCCCCCACCGACGAGGAGCTCGCGGCGCACCTCCACATGGACATGGACGACTTCCACGCGGCCATCGCGCAGATCTCCAACTCGTCCATCGTGGCGCTCGACGAGATGTGGAACGTCAACTCCGGCGGGGAGCCGCTGTCGCTCATCGACACCATCAGCGACAACCGCCTGAGCGACCCCGCGCAGCAGCTGGACATCACCGAGCTGCGCGACACGCTGGCCGACGCCATCGCCCGCCTGCCCGAGCGCGAGAAGATCGTCATCGCGCTCTACTACTACGACAACCTCACGCTGCGCGAGATCGGCGAGGTGCTGGGCGTCACCGAGAGTCGCGTCAGCCAGCTCCACACCAAGGCCATCCTCCGCCTCAAGGGACGCCTCCAGGAGGAGTAGGGACGTTTCGCGCCCAACCCGGGGGCGGATGGGCAGGACAACGGCCCGGCGCGGCGAACCGGCCCCCCAATCGGGGAGCGCACTGGACCTCCGGCCAGTGTCAACCCACGGGCCCGCCGAGGACGTGTGTCATGGGGCGCGTTCGCTCAGACCAACATTCCCGAGCCGATACAGGACCTGAACCACTTGTTATCCGTCCGGGGCAGTTCGTAGTGTCCCGGCCGTCAGCTCGAACCGACGCCCCCGACGTGCCCCGTCGCCGGCTCGGTCGGGAAACGACGTCTCGGGAGATTCCCTCGGCTACCTCCTGCGCACCCTCGGGCCGTACCCTCCGCACGCTCGCGTCAACCCTCCTGGGCTCCGCCGCCCTGGCGGGCACCGCGGCCGCCATCCCGGCGCCCGCCCCCCAGACCCCCTCCACCGACGCGGTGGTGCCCCTTCCCTCCGTGAGCCCCGTCGCGCAGGCGTCGCCTGTGCCCGCTCCCGAGGGTGACGCCGGCCCCGCCCCGGCCCTCGCCCCCACGGCGGCGAAGCCCACGGCGAGGAAGGTGACGTCCCTGCCTCTGAAGGTGGGGATGCGTGGCCCGCTCGTGCGCGACATGCAGCGCGAACTGCGCCGCCGGGGACGCGCCATCGCGGTGGACGGCCAGTACGGGAGCGGCACGGTGCGCGCGGTGCGCGCGCTGCAGAAGCGCTTCCGCATGCCCGCGACGGGCACGGCCGACGCGCGTTTCCTGCGGCGTCTGGGCCTGCAGAGCCTGTCGGTCGCCGGTGTCTCGATCCCGGTGCAGGTCACGGTCAGCGACGTCCTGCCGTCGTGGGTGCGCATGGACATCTGGCCGACGTCGGGCCAGGTCACGTCCCCGTTCGGCGTGCGCTGGGGGCGCATGCACGAGGGCATCGACATCGCCAGCAACGCCGGGCCGCCCGTCGTCGCCGCCCTCGCCGGCACCGTGTCGTTCGCGGGCTGGGAGTCCGGATACGGCAACCTGGTCAAGATCAACCACGGCAACGGACTGGAGACCCGCTACGGGCACCTGGCGTCCATCGCCGTCGCCAAGGGTCAGCCGGTCGCCACGGGGACCCAGGTCGGCGTGATGGGCAGCACGGGACACTCCACCGGCACGCACCTTCACTTCGAGGTCCGCGTGGGCGGCACCCCGTTCAACCCGCTCGGCGCGCTTCCCGCGCGCGGGCTCAGCCGCTAGCCCGACCCGGGGCCGGGACCGCCGCTGCGCGTCGCCGAGCTGATCTCGCGCGTCGACGCGCTGGCCCCCTTCGCGCTCGCGGAGGAGTGGGACAACGTCGGCCTGCTGATCGGCCGCGGAGACGCAGAGGTGGGCGGCGTGATGGTGGCGCTCGACGGGCGCGAGCCGCTGGTCGCCGCCGCCGCCGATCAGGAGTGTCAGCTGCTGCTGACGCACCACCCGCCGATCTTCCCGACCGTCGCGTCGATCACGGGGTACAGCGCCGGCGGGCGGTTCATCCAGGCGGCCATCGAGGCAGGTGTGGCAGTCGTGGCCGCCCACACCAACCTCGACGCGGTGCCCGGGGGCCTCAACGACCATCTCGCGCGCGCGGCGGGCCTGCGCGCCGCCCGGCCGCTGGTGGAGAACCCGCGGCACCCGGGCGCCGGGATCGGCCGCGTCGGATCCGTCGCCACCGTCACCGTGGGCGAGCTGGCGGCCCGGGTTGCCCGGCATGTCGGCCTGCCCGGCCTGTCGTTCACGGGCGAACCCGCGCGCCTGGTGCGGCGCGTCGCATGCTGCACCGGTAGCGGAGGTGGGCTCATCGACGCGGCGCGCGCCGCGGGCGCTGACGTGTTCATCACGGGCGACCTCAAGTACCACGACGCCGACCGCGCTGACGGGATGGCGCTCGTCAACGCCCCGCACGCGGCGACCGAGGATTGGGCGCTGCGCCAGTGGTTCCCGGCCCTCGAGGCCGCGCTGGCCGCCGACGGGGTGCGCGCGGTCGTGGCGGGGCAGAACACGGACCCGTGGGGGCGCAGCCGCGTCACGTTGTGACGCGCCCGTCGTTCGGGTATTGTTCCGGTCCCACGCGGGTGTAGCTCAGTTGGCTAGAGCGTCTGCTTGCCATGCAGAAGGTCGTGGGTTCGAGTCCCATCACCCGCTCCTCTCGACGGGCCCCGCGCAGATCGCCGGGGCCCGTCGCCGTTCCGGGTCCGCGAGATGGATGAGCCGCCACGGTGATAACCTTGGCGGCCGCCGATTCGGGTCGGCGGCACGCCCGGGCGACGTGGCGAAGTGGGAACGCTGAGGTCTGCAAAACCTCCATGAGTCGGTTCGATTCCGACCGTCGCCTCCTCACCAGGGGCCCTTGAACGCCCTACACACGGCGGTCCCGGCATCGGTCGCACCGGCCGCCACCGGCATGAGAGCCCTCTCAGTGTCCACTCACGTGGGTCCCACCCGGGGTGGGGAGAGTGGATACCGACACAGGGCCGGGGTGAACCCGGCCGGAACCCACCGGAAGGGATCGGTCATGGCTCTCAAGTTCACGCAGGTGCTTCCCGCGCGTTCGGCCGCGAAGAGCGCGATGTCGAACAGCGACAGCGACAGGCCCCGTCGTCGCCGTCGCCGTCGCCGTCGCCCCGTGCGCCGCCGCGCGCGTCGCCGCAACACCGACACCTGAGCACGACGAGTGCCTACGGGTGAGTCGTCGCGGCCCCGCTCTGAGCGGGGCCGCACGCGCGTGGGGGGGCGGTCCCGCGAGGACACGGCCGGGCTGGTCGCGGTCGCGCCGGCGCTGCGGGTGCGCGAGATCTTTCGCCGCTTCTGGCCGGACGCGCGCCCGTATAGGCGCTGGATCGGCGTAGGCCTGCTGATCGCGCTGCTCGTCCCGCTGGTCGAGGCGGCGGAGATCTGGATGTTCAAGCTCGTCGTCGACGACGTACTGGTTCCACGCGACCTGGAGCCCCTGGCCATGATCGCGCTGGCCACCGTAGGCATCGTGGCCACCGGCGGGGTGCTGTCGTTCGCTGACGAGTACCTCGCCGCGTGGGTCGGAGAGCGGTTCGTGCTGGACCTGCGGACGCGCGTGTACGGGCACCTGCAGCGGGCGACGCCCGAGAGCCTCGAGGACCGCCGCGCGGGCGACACGCTGACTCGCGTCACGCACGACGTCGACTCCGTCGAGGGCATCGTGCTGTCCGGGGTGGCCGCCGCGCTGTCGGCCGTGACGCGGATCGTGGTGTTCGCCGGGATCCTCGTCTATCTGGACTGGGTCTTGGCCGTCGTGGCCCTCGTGGCCGCGCCGTTCCTGTGGTTCTTGGCCGAGCGTTTCTCGCGGCGCATCCGGCGGGCGTCGCGCGAGGCCCGCCGCCGCAGCGGCGGCCTGAGCGCCGTGGGGGAGGAGAGCCTGGGAAGCGCCGCGTTGGTGCAGGCATACAACCGCGAGGACGCCGAGGTCGCGCGCTTCCGTCGCGAGGGCGAGGGCATCATGTCGGCCGAGCTCGCCGCCGCGCGGGTGCGGGCACTGTTCACGCCGGTCGTGGACCTCATCGAGCTCGGCGCCGCGCTGCTGGTGATCGGCATGGGCACGTGGGCGGTCACGGAGGGCCGCATCACCGTGGGTGGTCTGCTGGCGTTCCTCACGTACGTGACCCAGCTCTACAGCCCCGTGCGCGAACTGGGTGGCCTCGTGACGTCCGTGTACTCCGCGTCGGCCGCGGCCGAACGCGTCATCGAGGTGCTCGACATGGACCCCGCGGTCACCGAGCGCCCGGACGCCCTTCACCTGGGGCGGGCGCGGGGCGGCGTCGTCATCGACGGCGTCACGTTCGCGTACCCGGGCACGGACCGCCGGATCCTGGACGGCGCCAGCCTGGAGGTCGCCCCCGGCGAGACGGTCGCCCTGGTGGGCGGAAACGGCCAGGGCAAGTCGACGATCGCGAAGCTGCTGGTGCGCTTCCACGACCCCGGCTCCGGAGCGGTCCGCATCGACGGCGTCGACGTGCGCGACGTGACGCTGGAGGCCCTTCGTGAGAACGTCACGGTGCTGCTCCAAGAGGCGCTCATCATGCACGGCTCCGTGCGCGACAACCTGCTGCTGGGGCGTCCCGGCGCGACGGACAGCGAGTTGATGGACGCGGCCAGGGAGACGGGCGCCGACGCGTTCATCGCGGCCCTGCCGGACGGACTCGACACGGTCGTCGGTCAGCGCGGACGGCGCCTGTCCGGCGGCCAGCGCCAGCTCCTCGCCATCACCCGGGCGCTACTGCGCGACGCCCCGATCCTGGTACTGGACGAGCCCACGACCGGCCTGGACCGCTCGGTGCGCGAGCACCTGCGCGAGCCGGTGCGGCGCCTGGCGCGGGAGCGCACCGCCATCCTCATCACGCACGACCCCGTCGCGATGGGGTGGGCCGACCGGGTCGTCGCGCTGACCGACGGGCGCCTGGTGGAGCAGGCGCCGGTGGCGGGAATCTGAGGTGGGCGACGTCATCCGGCGCCGCGGCAGCCTCCTGCGTGACGACCTGCGGGTACTGGACCGCATCCACCGCAGCCGCTACTACGACGTGTTCGACGTGTGGGATGCGACGCGCCGGTGCCGGTGCATCGTCAAGTGCGTGCGGCCCGACCAGCGGCAGCATCGGCGCGCTGGCGGCCGCCTGATGAGGGAGGGACAGCGGCTGCGGACCATGGCGCACCCCCACATCGTGCGGGTGTGGGAGGTGGTGCGGGCTCCCGAACCGATGATGGTGCAGGAGACGTTGACGGGTGAGACGCTGGGGCACCTGCTGGAGACGGCGGTCCGCAGGATGACCGAGACCGAGGTCGCGTGGATGGGAATGCAACTCACATCGGCCCTGGCGTACCTCCACGACCGGGGGCTCGTGCACCTGGACCTGAAGCCCGCCAAC
>JAGQUM010000038.1:21816-22356 GCA_020438485.1 Thermoleophilia bacterium
CGGCGGGTACGTCGGCCACGCGGCCGACGTGTGGGGGCTGGGCATCGTGATGCACGAGGCCCTCACGGGCGAGCCGGCGTACGGCGACACCGATACGGACCGGCCCCAGCTGCGCGCCGTCCCGCCGCCGCTTGGCGGGTCGCGCCGGGTTCGCGCCCCGCTGCGCATCATTGTGGAAGCCTGTCTCGATCCCGATCCCGCGAACCGGCCCTCCTTGGACGCGGTGATGGNCGGCCTGGCGGCCGTCGCCGGCACCCCGTACCCGCCGTCGTGACGCGGCGCATGCCCCGCGGCGGCGTGACCCTGCTGCTTCTGCTGATCGCTGTCGCGGTCGTCGCCGGTTGCGGCGGTGGGGGCACGTCGACGGTGCCCGTGATCGTTCTGACGACGCCGCCCGAGACACGGGCCGACGCGGGCCCCACGTCGACGACGGTTGCCCCCCGGCCCCGCGAACGGACGCTCCCCGTCCCGCCCCCCCCGCCGTCGCCCCGCCCCTCCGCTCCCGCACCGCGGGCGGCGCCGCCGTCGCCCCGCCCCTCC
>JAGQUM010000039.1 GCA_020438485.1 Thermoleophilia bacterium
GGCGTCACCGGCTCGGGCAAGACGGAGGTGTACCTGCACGCCATCGAGCGCGTGCGCGCCGCGGGCCGGGGGGCGATCGTGCTCGTGCCCGAGATCAGCCTCACGCCTCAGCTGCTGGGCCGCCTGCGCGCCCGCCTGGGAGACCGCGTGGCGCTGTGGCACTCGGCCATGACCCCGGCCGAGCGTGCCCGCTCGTACGCGGCGCTGCGCGACGGCGAGGCCGACGTGGTGGTGGGCGCCCGCAGCGCCGTGTACGCGCCCGTCCGCGACGTGGGCCTGGTGATCGTCGACGAGGAGCACGACGCGTCGTACAAGCAGGACTCGTCGCCGAGGTACGACGCACGCCAGGTGGCGTACCGCCGCGCGTCCCAGGCGGGCGCGCTCGTCGTGTACGGCTCGGCCACGCCGCGGCCGGAGACGTGGCGGAGCCTGCCGCGCCTGACGCTGCCCGCGCGCGTCGACGGGTCGCAGCCTCCGCCCGTGCGCGTCGTCGACATGCGCACCCAGGCCGCCGGACCGGTTTCGCGCCCGCTGGCCCGGGCCCTGCGCGACGCGGCGGAACGGGACGAGAAGGCCATCCTGCTGCTCAACCGCCGCGGGTTCGCGCTGTCGGCCCTGTGCGCCGCCTGCGGTTGGATCGCGGAGTGCCCGAACTGCGACGTGGCGCTCGTGCACCATCGCGACCCGCCCCGGATGGTGTGCCACCACTGCGGCCACGACGAGGCCGTGCCGCCCACGTGCCCGGCGTGCGGGGCGGTGGATGTGCTGCGCGCCGGCGTCGGCACCGAGGGACTGGAGGCCGCCGTGGCGCGCATCGTGCCCGACGCCCGCCGCGTGCGCCTCGACGCGTCCAGCGCGTCCGGGCGCGGGGCGGTCGCGCGCCTGCTGGACGAGTTCTCCCGCCCGGGTGCGGCAGTGCTGATGGGCACGCAGATGGTGGCGAAGGGCCACGACCTCTCCGACGTCACCGTCGCCGCCATCGTTGACGCCGACGCGGCCCTGACCCGCGCCGACTTCCGCGCCGAGGAGCGCACGTTCGACCTCATCGTGCAGACCGCCGGCCGGGCCGGGCGCCGCGGCGAGCCCGCCACGGTCATCGTGCAGGCGCTGGAGCCCGACGCACGGGCGGTGCGGCTGGCCGCCGAAGGGGCCGTGGGTGAGTTCCTGGACGGCGAGATGGAGCGCCGCGAGAGGCACGGGATGCCCCCGTTCTCGCACCTCGTGCGGCTGGTGGCGGACGGGTACGACCGAGACGCCACCGCCGCCGTCGCCCAAGCGCTGGCGAAGGCCATCACCGGGTTCGAGGGGGTCGACGCCCTGGGCCCAGCGCAGATGCACCGCCTGCGGGGGCGCTGGCGGCGCTCGGTGACGGCCCGCGCGGACCGGGCGCCGCGGGCAGTGCACGCGGCCCTCGAGGCCCTGGAGGCGTGCCGCGAGCTGCGCGAGCGCGGCGACGTGCGCGTGAGCGTGGACGTGGACCCGCAGTAGACCTCCTCGGGTGCGACGCCCGGCGTCCGTCGCGCCGCGGCCGTGCTCGGCGACGCGCGCCGTCACCGACGAAATCACGGCCCGCCCGGCCTGGAGGCGGGCTCACCCGCCTCCAGGCCGGGCGGTTCCGCGGCCGTCAGTTCCTGAACCCGTACGCCCCGGCGCTACCGCCGCGCCACCGGCCCCGGGCCGGCCTGCACAGCGCCGTCGGGCGCCCGCCGGGCGCGGCGCGGCCGGCGT
>JAGQUM010000080.1 GCA_020438485.1 Thermoleophilia bacterium
CAGGGGCAGGCCCAGGCGCAGGGGCAGGCCGCCGTCGGGCGCACCCGGCGGGAGGCTGCCCGCAAGGCGTACGAGGGGGCCAACGCCGTCGCGTACGCGCCGCCCCCCGACGACCCGTGGCGGGCGTGGGCGGCGACCGGCGGGGGGCTCGCGCTGGTCGCGGCGGCCGCCGGGACGGCCGCGGGCCGCCACCGGCGAGGCCGCGCCGCCGCGACGTGCCCGGTACGTGCGGACATCGCGGAGACGACCGGCAGGCGCGGCCGGGGTCGCGTCTGATCCGGGCTGCTAGCGTCCGGCGCAGCAGGACGACGACCGGCCTTTAAGTCCGGGCCCGTGAGCCCGGGAAGGAGCGGAACACATGCCGTGTACACACGCCCGCCCACCCCTGGGGGGTGGCGTCTCGTGACCACGCGCCCCGTGCTGATGGACGGCGACCAGGTGCGCCGTACCATCGCCCGCATCGCCCACGAGATCCTCGAACGCCACGCCGAGCCGTCCGCGTTCGCGCTGGTCGGCGTGCATCGCCGCGGTGTGCCCCTGGCCGAACGCCTGGCCGCCAACATGCGCGAGTACTCCGGGTCGGCCCCCGTCATCGGCCACCTCGACATCGCGCTGTACCGCGACGACGTCGGCACCGGCGTGCCAGTGCTGGGCGAGACGCACCTGCCGTTCGACGTGTCGCAGCGGCCCGTCATCCTGGTGGACGACGTCCTCTACACCGGCCGCACCACCCGCGCCGCCATCGACGCCCTGTTCGACTTCGGCCGCCCGCCGCAGGTGCAGCTGGCGGTGCTGATCGACAGGGGGCACCGCGAGCTGCCGTTCCGTCCCGACTACGTGGGCAAGAACCTGCCCACCGCGTACGGGGAACGGGTGTACGTCCGCCTCGCCGAGATCGACGGCGTCGACGAGGTGGTGCTGAGCGAACGACTGCCGAAGGAGGGCGCGTGACCCGCTCGCTGATCACGCTCGACGACGCCTCGCGCGACGACATCGAGCGCTACCTGGCCCTCACCGACCGCTTCGCCGAGGTGATGCAGCGTGACATCAAGAAGGTGCCAACGCTGCGCGGGCGGGTCGTCATCAACGCGTTCTTCGAGGCCTCCACGCGCACGGCCACGTCGTTCGAGCTGGCCGGCAAGCGCCTGTCGGCCGACGTCATCAACGTCAAGGGTTCGGGCTCCAGCGTCGAGAAGGGCGAGACGCTGAAGGACACCATCCTGACGCTGAACGCGTACCAGCCGGACGTCATCGTGATCCGCCACAAGGCCTCGGGGGCGTGCGCCGCCGCGGCCCGGTTCACGGACGCGGCGGTTGTCAACGCGGGCGACGGCACGCACGCGCACCCCACGCAGAGCCTGCTGGACCTCTACACGCTGCGCCGCCGTGGCGTAGGCCTCGATGGCCTCAACGTGGCCTACGTGGGCGACGTGATGCACAGCCGCGTGGCCCGCTCGGGCGCCGTCGCGTTCCGCACCATGGGCGCCAACGTGCGGTTCATCGCACCCCCCACGCTGCTGCCGCCGGGACTGGCCGAGGGCCTGGGCGGCGAGGTGTCGCACGACATCCGTGACATCGCGGACGCGGACGTCGTGTACGTGCTGCGCATGCAGCACGAGCGCATGGGCGCGGGCGGCTTCGTGCCGTCGCTGCGCGAGTACTCCCGCGAGTACGGGGTGGGGCACGAGCGGCTGCGGCCCGGCCAGCTCGTGATGCACCCCGGCCCTATGAACCGCGGCGTGGAGATCAGCGACGCGCTGGCGGACGATCCGGAGGTGCTGGTGAGCGCGCAGGTGGAGAGCGGGATGCTGGTGCGGATGGCCGTGTTGTACGACCTCATCGCGGGGCCGGTGGAGCGGGCGCGAACCGTCCCGGTCGAGGAGGTGGCCGCGTGAGCGACAACCGCCTGCTGCAGAAGCCCGGGAACCCGGCGAACGTCGTGATCCGCGGCGCCCGCGTGCTGGATCCGCTGGCCGGCATCGACGAGGTCCGCGATCTGGTGGTGCGCGACGGTGTCGTCGGCGGCGACCCCGCCGGGTGCGAGGAGATCGACGGCGCCGGCATGACGCTCATCCCCGGCCTGGTCGACCCGCACGTCCACCTGCGCACCCCCGGCCGAGAGGACCTGGAGGACATCGCGTCCGGCAGCGCCGCCGCGGCCGCCGGCGGGTTCGTGGCCATTGTCGCCATGCCCAACACGACGCCGCCGCTGGACGACCCCGAGGGCCTGGCGAAGCTGCAGGACCTGGCCCGCACCCAGGCACACGTGGGCGTGGGCTTCTTCTGCGCGATCACTCGCGGCCAGAAGGGCACGGAGCTGACCGAGGCCGCGGAGCTGGCCCAGATGGGCGCCGTGGGGCTGTCCGACGACGGCGTGCCGGTGTGGGACTCGCTGACGATGCGCCGCGCGCTGCAGTACCAGCGCCTGGCCGGGCTGCCGCTGGCGTTGCACGAGGAGGACCCCCGGCTGGTCCAGGGGGGCGCCATGCACGAGGGGCCGGTCGCGGCCCGCCTGGGCATCACGGGCATCCCGTCCGAGTCGGAGAGCGTGATGGTGGGGCGCGACGTGGCCCTGGCACGTCTGGAGGGCGGCCGCATCCACGTCTGCCACGTCTCGACCGTCGAGTCGGTGGACGAGGTGCGCCGCGGCAAGCAGCAGGGCGTCGCCGTCACCGCCGAGGTCTCGCCGCACCACCTGCTGCTGGTCGACGAGGACGTGTCGGGGATGGACGCCGCCACGCGCAAGATGAACCCCCCCTTGCGCGGCACCGACGACCGCGACGCGCTGCTCGAGGCCCTCATCGACGGGACGCTCGACTGCATCGCCACCGACCACGCCCCGCACGGCGCCAGCGAGAAGCAGCTGCCGTTCCCCGAGGCGCCGTTCGGCGTCACGGGCCTGGAGACCGCGTTCCCCGTGCTCTACACCGACCTGGTGCGCACCGGGAGGCTGCCGCTGGAGCTGCTGGTGCGCCGCATGAGCGGCGACGCGGCCCGGGTGATGGACCTGCCGCAGCCCACGCTGGCCGACGGCGCGCCCGCGAACCTCGCGCTGGTGGACCTGGGCGCCACGTGGGACGTCACCGAGGACGGCTTCCAGAGCAAGTCGCGCAACAGCGCGTTCCTGGGGCGCACGCTCCACGGGGTCGTGCGCCTGACCGTGTCGCGCGGGCGCGTCGCGTGGCGCCGCCCCGGCGAGGCCCCGGGGGTGGCCGAGTGAGCGCGGCGCGCGGCGTGCTGGTGCTGGAGGACGGCCTCGTGCTGGAGGGCCGCGCGGTGGCGGCCGCGGGCACGGCGCTCGGCGAGATGGTGTTCACCACCGGCATGACCGGCTACCAGGAGGCCGTCACCGACCCGTCGTACGCGGGGCAGTTGCTGTGCTTCGCGGCCCCCATGATCGGCAACTACGGGGTGGGCGACGCGGCCATGGAGTCGGACCGCGTCTGGCCGGGCGCCGTCGTGATGGCCCGCGCGGGCAACCGCGGCGGGGCGGGCGGCCCCACGGGCTGGTGCGACTGGCTGACGGCCAACGGCGTCGTGGCCCTCGACGACGTCGACACGCGGCGCCTGGTGCGCCACCTGCGCGACAAGGGCGCCATGCGCGGGGGCGTGTCCACCGAGCTGGGCGCCGACGAGCTGCTGGCCCGGGTGCGGGAGCACCCCGCGCTGGACGGCCGCGACCTGGCCGCGCCCTCCGCCCGCCCGCGCCGCAGCATGGGCACGGACGGCCCTCGCGTGGTCGCCATCGACGCCGGCATGAAGAACAGCATCGCCAACGGCCTCGTGAACGCCGGCTGCCGCCTGGAGATCGTCCCCGCCGGCACCACGGCCGACGAGATCCTGGCCATCGACCCCGACGGCGTGTTCGTGTCGAACGGTCCGGGCGACCCCGCCGCCGTCACGGGCGTCATCGACGCCGTCAGGGGCGTGTTGGGCAAGGCGCCGCTGTTCGGCATCTGCCTGGGCCACCAGATGCTGGCCCACGCCCTGGGGATGCGCACCGAGAAGTTGCCGTTCGGCCACCGCGGCGCCAACCACCCGGTGCGTCGCAGCGAGGACGGCGTCGTGGAGGTCACCGTGCAGAACCACGGGTACGCGGTGGTCGACGACGGCACCCGCGACGGCGTCGAGATCACCCGCGTCAGCCTGTTCGACCGTTCGGTGGAGGGCCTCGCCGTGCCCGAGCTGCGGGCGTTCTCGGTGCAGTACCACCCCGAGGCCAGCCCCGGGCCGCACGACGCCCGCTACCTGTTCACGCGCTTCGTGGGGGAGATCGCCTGATGCCGCGCCGCACCGACATCTCCACCATCCTCGTGCTGGGCTCCGGCCCCATCGTCATCGGTCAGGCCGGCGAGTTCGACTACTCGGGCACGCAGGCCTGCGTGGCGCTGCGCGAGGAGGGCTACCGGGTGGTGCTGGTCAACAGCAACCCGGCCACGATCATGACCGACCCGGCAACGGCCGACCGCACGTACGTCGAACCCCTCGACGTCGAGGCCGTCCGCCGCGTCATCGAGATCGAGCGCCCGGACGCCCTGCTGCCCACGCTGGGCGGTCAGACCGCCCTGAACCTGGCGATGCGCCTCAGCGAGGCCGGTGTTCTGGACGAGTTCGGCGTCGAACTGATCGGCGCGAACGCCGAGGCCATCCACCGCGCCGAGGACCGCGAGGCGTTCCGCCGGTGCATGGCCGACGCGGGCCTCAAGACGCCCGCCAGCGACATCGTCCACACCGTCGACGAGGGCGTCGCCGCCGCGTCACGCATCGGCTACCCCGTCATCCTGCGTCCCGCGTTCACGCTGGGCGGTGAGGGGGGAGGGGTGGCCCGCGACGAGGCCGACCTGCGCGAGCGCCTGGCCCGCGGCCTCGACGCCAGCCCCATCACCCAGGTGCTGGTTGAGCAGAGCGTGCTGGGCTGGGCCGAGTTCGAGATGGAGGTCGTGCGCGACCGCAACGACAACGCCATCATCATCTGCAGCATCGAGAACGTGGACCCCATGGGCGTCCACACGGGTGACTCCGTCACCGTCGCTCCCGCGATGACGCTGTCGGATCCCGAACTGCAGGCGCTGCGCGACGCGTCGCTGACCGTCATCCGCGCGGTGGGCGTCGAGACCGGCGGCAGCAACGTGCAGTTCGGCATGAACCGCGAGACCGGCGAGATCGTCGTCATCGAGATGAACCCCCGCGTGTCGCGCAGCTCGGCGCTGGCGTCCAAGGCCACCGGGTTCCCCATCGCGAAGATCGCGGCGCGCCTGGCCGTGGGCTACACGCTGGACGAGCTGCCGAACGACATCACGAAGGTGACGCCCGCCAGCTTCGAGCCGACGCTCGACTACGTGGCCGTGAAGATCCCCCGGTTCGCGTTCGAGAAGCTGCCCGGCTCCACGACAGAGCTGACCACCCACATGAAGAGCGTGGGCGAGGTGCTGGCCCTCGGGCGTACGTTCGCCGAGGCGTTCGGCAAGGCCATGTCCGGCCGCGAGCTGGACGTGCCGCCGCGCACGCCGGCGGACCTGGACCAGGCCCTGGAGTGGATGGCCACGCCCGAGTGGGACCGGTACGACATCATGCTGTGGGCCGCCCGCCACGGCGCGAGCGCCGAGCAGCTGTCGGCCGCGTCGGCCGTGGACGAGTGGTTCTGCCGCGAGCTGTGCGACCTGGCCGACGCCCGCAACGCCGTGGGCACGGACCTCGACGCGCTGGACGCCGGCCGGCTGCGTGCCGCCCGCCGGGCGGGCCTCGCCGACCGCGACATCGCCCAGGCCACGGGGGTCACCGAGCTGGAGGTCGGCCGCCGCCGCCGCCGCCTGGGCGTGACGCCGACGTACCACGCCGTCGACACGTGCGCGGCCGAGTTCGCGGCGCTCACGCCGTACTACTACGCGGCGTTCGACACGCAGACCGAGGCCCGCACCGACGACCGCAGCACCATCCTCGTGTTGGGCTCGGGACCCAACCGCATCGGTCAGGGCATCGAGTTCGACTACTGCTGCGT
>JAGQUM010000005.1 GCA_020438485.1 Thermoleophilia bacterium
GGATTCGGGTGCGGGAGGCCGGGTGCGCGGGGCGCGTGGCGCGGGGGCCGCGGGGTCCCGGGGCCGGTCCCAGCCCGGCGGCGGCGCGGACGGTGGCGCGGCGTCCCACTCCGGCGGAGCGCCCGGGTCCCGGCCCGGCTTGGCCCGGGGGGGTAACGGGTTGCCGTCGCGGCCGTAGTCGCGCCGGGTACGGCGCCGCGGGTCGTCGCCGTTCATGCCCGCGTCCCGCGCAGGTACGCCTCCAGCATCACGCACGCGGCCAGGCTGTCGATCCCGGGGCCGCCTCGGCGGGGGCCTCCCGCCTCGGCGCGACGGCGGGTGGCCTCCGCCGTGGTGAGCCGCTCGTCCACCAGCTCGACGGGCACGGCCACGTCCTCCCGCAGGCGCTCCGCGAACGCGGCGGCCACGGACGCCTGCGCCCCGGCGCGGCCGGAGAGCAGCCTCGGGTCCCCCACCACGATGCGCTCGGGCGTCTCCTCGGCGATCATGCGCATCAGCAGGCGCTGGCCGCCGGGTGCGTCGATGCGCTCGATCACGCGCAGCGGACGGGCCAGCGTTCCCGTCGGATCGCTCACCGCGACCCCGCTGCGTACGGGACCGTGGTCGATCGCCATCACCTTCACGCGCCGCCGATCATCTCGCGGGCGCGGTCGAGGGCCTTCGGCAGGCCCGCGGGGTCCTTGCCCCCGGCGCGGGCCATCTGCGGTTTGCCGCCGCCCCCTCCGCCCACCAGCGGCGCGATCTCCTTGATGATCACTCCCGCCGCGAGGCCGGACGCGATGGCCGCAGAGCCGAGCGACGCGATCAGGGTCGCCTTGCCGTCGGCGGCCGAGCCCAGCACCACGGCGGCGCCGTCGCCCAGCCCGGCGCGCACCTGGTCGGCGATTGCCAGCAGCGCGTCCGCGTCGGGCGCGTCGATCTGGGCCACCACGGCCCTCACGTCGCCGTGCTCGGTGGCCCCGGCGACCAGCGCGGCCGGGTCGACGGTGACGGCGCGAGCGTCCTTGAGGCGCGCCTCCAGGTCGGCGATCCGGGCGTCCCGCTGGGCCAGCTCGGCCTCCAGCGCCTCGGCCCGTGCGGCGTGGTGGCGCATCAGCGCCGTGCCGGTCAGGGCCTCGATGCGACGCGCGCCCGCCCCGACGGACCCCTCGTGCACGATGTGGAAGCCGCCGATCTCGGACGTGCGCGATACGTGCGTGCCGCCGCACAGCTCCTTGGAGTAGTCGCCCGCCTCCACCACCCGCACGACGTCGCCGTACTTCTCGCCGAACAGGCCGATGGCGCCCCTCGCGTCGGCTTCGGCCTTGGGCATCTCGGTCCACGTCACCGGGGTGTCCTCGGCGATGCGGTCGTTGACCATGCGCTCCACCTCGGCCAGTTGCTCGGGCGCGATGCGGCCGCGGTGCGTGACGTCGAAGCGCAGCTTGTCGGGGCCTACGTACGAGCCGGCCTGGTGCACGTCGGTGCCGAGCCGGTCGCGGAGGGCCCAGTGGAGGATGTGCGTGGCGGTGTGGTGGCCCTGCGTCGCGGCCCGGGCGGCGGCATCCACCTCGGCGCGAAGGGCCGTGCCCACCTCGAGGGGCGGGCCCGCGACCCGCAGCACCTGGTCGCCGCCGACGCGCAGCACGTCGGTCACGGGCCAGCGCCCGGCGCCGCCCACGAGCACCCCCGTGTCGCTCACCTGGCCGCCCCCCTGGGCGTAGAACGGCGATACGTCGAGGCGCACCAGCTGCTCGTCGCCCTCGAGGGGCTCGGAGGCCACCACGGTGGCGTCGGCCGCCAGCGCGTCGTACCCCACGAAACGGGTCCGCTCGCCGCGCGCGAGGCCGGCGGCCTTCACGGCCAGGCTCGTCTCTCCCGTCAGCGCCGACCCCGCGCGGGAGCGGGTGCGTTGGTCGTTCATGAGGGCCTCGAAGCCCTCCGTGTCGACCGCCAGGCCGGCGTCCGCCGCGGCCTCCAGCGTGAGGTCCAGCGGGAAGCCGTACGTGTCGTGCAGGCGGAACGCGTCGTCGCCGGACACCGTGCCCGTCGCCCGCGAGCGCTCCACCACGTCGGTCAGCAGGCGGCGCCCGGACTGCAGCGTACGCGCGAACTGCTCGGCCTCCGTCCCCAGGGTGTCGTCGATGGCGGCGCGCGTGTCGCGCAGCGCCGGGTACGCGTCGCCCCACAACTCGATGACGACGCCGCCGAGGTCCACGATGGCCTCGGGGGCGAGACCCAGCGTCGCCGCCTCGGACACGGCCCGGCGCACGATTCGGCGCATCACGAAGCCGCGGCCCTCGTTTGACGGGCGCACCCCGTCGCCGGCCAGGAACGTCATGGCCCGGCCGTGGTCGGCCAGCACGCGCAGCGCCCGGTCGACGCGCTCCACCTTGCCGTAGTCGACTCCCGCGGCGGCCTTGCCCCACTCGATGAGCGGCCAGAATGCGTCGGTCTCGAACACGGACGGCTTGTCCTGCAGCAGCGCCGCGATGCGCTCGAGGCCGGCGCCGGTGTCGATGTTCTGCGCGGGCAGGTCCCGCAGGGATCCGTCCTCGCTGCGCTCGTACTGCATGAACACCAGGTTCCAGTACTCCAGGAACCGGTCACCGCCCGTCGCGGGGCCACCGTCGGGGCCGAACGCCGGCCCGCGGTCGAAGTAAAGCTCGGTGTTCGGTCCGCACGGCCCCGTCGGGCCCGCCTTCCAGAAGTTGTCGGCCTCGCCCAGGCGCTGGATGCGCCCCGCCGGGATGCCCTGGTCGATCCAGTACTCCACGGCCTCGTCGTCGCCGGGCACGCCGTCCATGCCCTCGAACACGGTGATCCAGATGCGCTCGGGATCCATGCCGAAGACCTCGGTGCTGACCTCCCAGCCGAAACGGATCGCTTCCTTCTTGAAGTAGTCGCCCAGCGAGAAGTTGCCGAGCATCTCGAAGAACGTCAGGTGGCGGGCCGTGTGGCCGATCTGGTCGATGTCACCGGTGCGGAAGCACTTCTGACACGACGTCAGGCGGTGCGACGGGGGGTCCTCCGTGCCCATGAAGTAGGCCTTCAGGGGCTGCATGCCGGCGATGGTCAGCAGCACGGAGGGGTCGTCGTCGAACGGCACGAGCGATGACGACGCGACCTCGGTGTGGCCGTTGCGGATGAAGTAGTCGAGGTAAGCCCGACGGATCTGTTTGGTGGTCATGCGACCGCCGATGGTACAGCAGCGCCGCGCCCCGGCGGGCCGGGGCCGCGCGGGGTCAGGGCGCGGGCGGGCCCGGCGCCGGCCGGGCAGGGCTGGAGGGCGGCGCCAGCGGAGTGTGGGGCGCGGTGTCGCCCATCGCGGCCTGCACCTCGGCCTCGAGCTGCTGCTCGCGGCGCGCGCTCGCGCGCTTGCCGGCCTCCACGGACTCGCGCGCCTGGTCCTTGACCAGCGCGAATTGCTCGCCCAGGAACGCCGGCCACTCGCGGGGATCCCGCGGCATCTTGGAGTACGCCCACCCCAGGCCGCCCAGCACGAGGGCCTTCTTCACGATACCCATCTACTTCGCCTCCGCGGCCGGGGCGGCGGGGGCGGGCCGCGCGGGGACCTCCTGGCCGGTGCTGCGCACCCCCTGCCCCGCGGGCGGCGTCGGCGCGCTGGCCATGGGCGCGGCGGCCCGATCCATCGCGTCGATGCGGCGGCGCGCCTGGAACGTCTGCGACGCCTCCTTGAGGCCGGCGGCCAGCCCGGACAGCTTGCGTACCGGGGTGGCGACCGCGTTCGAGACCGTCACCATGGTCTGCTCGGCACCCTTGGCCCCGTGGACCGCCGACACCATGATCTCGTCGACGCGGTCCATCTCGCGGTTAACGCCGTCCATCGTGGTCTGGCCCTTGTTGAGGATCGGGACGACCTCGTCGGTGACCCGCACCATGGTGACGCTGAGGCGCGAGAACACCCCGGCCATGCGCACGAACAGGTAGGCCAGCGCCAGCCCGGTGATCACCAGGAAGAACGCGAGCGCCGCCTTCAGGACCTCAGACCAATCCACAAGTCACCTCGCTGGGGGAATGCGATGCCGCGATCGTACCTGCCGCGACGAGACGATCACCCTGGTACACCGCCGCCGTCTGCCCCGGGGCGACGCCCAGGGCGTCCTCGGCCAGTTCGACCAGGGCCCGCCCGCCGTCGAGCGGCACCAGTGCGCGCCCGGCCAGGGGGGCGCCGCGGTAGCGTACCCGCACCTCGAACGGGGCGTCGGCTGCGATGGGCGCGTGGGACACGGCGTCGACCAGCTCCAGTGCGCCCACCGCGAGGTGCTCGCGCGGGCCCACGGTCACCGAGTTGGTGCCGGCGTCGGTGGCCAGCACGTACAGCGGGTCGGGTGCGGCCACGCCGATGCCCTTGCGCTGGCCCACCGTGAACCGCCAGTAGCCGTCGTGCTCGCCGACGCGGGCGCCGCCGGCGTCGAGGATGGGGCCGCGCCGCGCGGCCAGTCCCGCGTTGCGCTCGAGGAACGGCACATAGCCGCCCTCCCCCACGAAGCACACCTCCTGGCTCTCCACGGCGTCCGCCGCGGGTAGCGCCGCCGCGTGCGCCCGCGCCCGCACGTCGGGCTTGCGCATGTCGCCCAGCGGGAACACCAGGCGCGCGACGGTGGCCCGGTCGAGCATCGCCAGCATGTAGCTCTGATCCTTGCCGGCGTCGCGGGCACGCGCCACGGCCGGGACGCCGTCGCGGCGCTCCACGCGGGCGTAGTGGCCCGTGGCCAGCCCGCGGGCGCCCAGGAGGGCCGCCGCATCGGCCAGCAGACGGAACCGCACACGCCCGTTGCACGCCACACACGGGTTGGGCGTGCGTCCCCGCGCGTAGCCGTCGATGAAGTCCTCCACCACGCCGCGCCGGAACTCGTCGGCAGCGTCGATGCTGACGTGCGGGATACCCAGGGCGTGGGCCGTCTCGCGGGCCATGCGGACGGTCTCGGGCGAGCAGCACGACCGCTCGGCGGCGGCGGCCCCGGGATCGTGCCACAGGCGCATGGTGACGCCCACCACGTCGAGCCCGCGGTCGCGGAGTTCCATGGCCGCCACAGCCGAGTCGACGCCGCCGGACATGGCGACGGCCACGCGGCGGCCGTCCAGCGGCAGCCCGCGGGATCCCAGGCGCGCGCTGTACCAGGCCTCGAACGCCCGGGCGACGGCGTCGGCCACGAGATCCGCGCCGTGGCGCCGGGCGGGCCCCAGCCCGCCCAGCCCGGCGTCCAGGGCGCCGGCCGACAGCGACAGGCCCTCGCGGAGCGTGGCGCCCTCCAGGCGCCGGCAGGCCAGGCTGGCCGCGGCCGTCGCGGCGGGGCAGCCGTACGCCAGGAACCGGGCGCGGCGGACCCTTCCGCCCCGCACGTGGAGCTGGATGCGGACCGTGTCGCCGCACCCCACGGACCCGGACTCGCCCACGGCGTCGGCGCCGTCCAGCGGCCCGGCCCCGAAGGGCCGGCGCAACTCGTCCATGACCTGGCGGGTGTACGCGCTCACCCGCCCAGGTTAAGGCACCCGCCCCCGTCGGGGGCGCGCCGGGGTCAGCCGCGGGGTCCGGAGTCCTTGGCCGTGGCGATGGACTGGGCCAGCATGTCCACGTCCACCAGGCCCGTCCACACGTTGACGACGCGCGCGTCGCGGCCGATCACGATGACGCACGGCGTCTCCGTGATGCCGAGCCGGGCGGGCAGGTCGCCGAACCCGGTCTTGCGACTGACGTCGTAGACGAAGTAGTCCACGCCCCGCCCCGTGCTGCTGCGGCGCGCCGCGCGGATCGCCGCGCGCACGACCTTCTCGTCGGCGGTATCGCCGTAGAGGAACCCGATGACCACCGGCCTCCCGGACGCCAGCGCCGCCTTCACGGGCTTGGGCGTCCTGGGCCCGGCCGTGACCTCGTCGCCCTGCGTCACCGGGACGGACGCGGCCGCGGACGCCACCGCGGCGACCGTCGGGGTCGGTCCCGCCGAGGCTGACGCGGACGGGTCGACGCCGGCGGCGCCGCCACCGCAGCCCGCGAGCGCGAACCCCAGCCCGGCCGTGGCCAGCGCCATGGCGCCGCGACGGCGACCGTTACCGAGAAGGAGGCCCCACCGTGCCGCTCCGGATTTGGCTCTGAACCTGCCGAAGCAGGGGGGCTGCGGGCGGGCCGCGCTCGTCGAGCGGGGTCCTGACGCCGCATCCCATTGTGTACGTGTTGGCTCAGGCGACATGCCGGTGGCAAACACGGTCGGGCACCTCCAGGGTAGTCACTGGGTGGTGTGTCGGCAAACGGGGCGGCAACCATGAACGCGCGGACCGATCCGCGGGCCCCCGCGCATGCCCGGCCGCGCGCGGATGCGTGGGCACTCGCTCTACGACGCGTCCCGCCGGAGCCGGGCGGCACCGAAGCACTGGATGCAAAGCCATGGAAGGCAAGGAGCCCCCAGTGATCATCCCGACCCCCGTCCCGGTCTACACGCTGTGCCCCACCCTCGAGGACGTCGACCGCGACACCATGCTCGCGATCGAGCGGTGCGTCGCCAGCCTGGCCGGCTACGTCGACAGCGCCCTGGTCACCAGCCTCGGCTGGACCGACCGCCACGTCGTCATCGAGCTCGAGACCCCGCTGGGTCCCATGCTGATGCTGGAACTCAACCCCGCGCTCGCCTGACCGCCGCCGCCCGCGTCACGTGTGCCCGCAGCGTCCGTCACCGCCGTCGGGCGCGGGCGGGGTTCGCCCCGCGGTTGAGGGGCACGGGCGGATCTCGTCGCCATCGACGCGGGGCTCGGGTCACCCCATCGGGGCGGCCGTCGCTCCCACCCGGCAGTCCGGCATGCTCAGAACGGGGATGAGGGTGTCGGCGGGCAGGCAGCCGACACCACGTTCGGCCGCCGGACCCGTCCCCGGGAGAAGGCGATCGACGGTGCCGTCGCAAGGCCGGACGCATCGTCGATGCCCCACGGTGCGGTGAGCGAGATCACCACCCCCGACGCGCCGGGGGTGCGGCCGGGTATGAGGGCGTATGTGCCCGCCGGCGACGGCGCGACGAGCGTGGCTCCCGACGGAGCCGTTCCCGAGACCTCGGCCTTGACGAGCACGACCACGGCATCGGCGTAGGTGGTGCCCTCGGCGAACGCCGGCCCCGGACGGTCGTGGCTGACGCGACGCCCCGCCATGCGCTCGGCGTGCGCGGACGCGATCTCGCTGACGGCACGGGGGTCCGCCGGCGCCGCCGCTGCTCAAGAGAGCTCGTTCCGCGGGGGAAGTACCCGTCACTGGCGGGAACAGAGGCGTGCCGCGCCCCTGATCGACGGGCCGGCGCCGGGTAACGTGAGCCGCGTATGGACGACACGCGCGCCGGACGACTCGAGATCCTGCTGGTGGCCACGTGGGTGGACGCCGGCATGCCCGACGACGGTGAGGTGGAACTGACCCTGCAGGGAGCCTGCGAGGGCCTGGGGATGGCCGACGAGCGTCGTCACCACCTGGAGGTGCTCGCCGCCCTGGGCGACCTGGAGGATGCGGGGGCGGTGAAGGTGCGCTGGGCGGGCAACGTGGGGGGTCCCGCCACCGTCACCCTCTCGCGGGACCTCACCCGCGACGCCCGCGCGCTGTTCGGCGACTAGCCCAGCGCCGCCAGGCAGGCCCGCGCGATGGCCCGCTCCTCGCGGGCCTCGAGCACGAGCACGGCCGCGAGGCTGGCGGCGGACGACACCACCCGGTCGCCTTCCCCCGCGTTCGCCGCGTCGTCGAGCGCCAGGCCCAGCAGCCCCAGCGCTCCCACCACGCGCGCCCGGAGCGCGGCGGAGTGCTCACCGATGCCGCCGGTGAACACCAGGGCGTCGAGCCCGCCGAGGACCGCCGCGTACGCCCCGACGTACTTCACCAGCCTGTGCACCACCACGTCGAGCGCGGCCGTGGCGTCCCCGTCGCCCGCCTCGGCCCGGGCCGACAGCGCCCGGAAGTCGCTCTCGCCCGCCAGGCCCTTCAGCCCCGACCCGTGCCACAGGGCATCCTCGGCGGCGGCCTCGTCGAGCCCCAGGACCCGGCGCACGTAGGGGACGACGCCGGGGTCGAGGTCGCCGGGGCGCGTGCCCATCACCAGCCCCTCCAGCGGCGTCAGGCCCATGCTGGTCTCGACGCTGGCACCGTCGCGCACCGCACACGCACTGGCGCCGTTGCCCAGGTGCAGCACCACGACCCGGGCGCCGGGGGGGTCCCCCAGCATCCGTGCGGCGCGGGCGGCGCAGTCCTCGTGTGAGATGCCGTGCGCGCCGTGGCGGCGGGCCCCCGCTCGTCGCCACGACCCGGGCACGGCGTACGTGACCGCCGCGGCCGGCAGCGTGAGGTGGAACGACGTGTCGAACACCGCCACCTGGGGCGCGCCGGGGAAGCGCGCGAGCGTGGCCGCGATGGCGGCCAGCGCCGGGGGGTTGTGGAGCGGCGCCAGCGGCACCAGTTCCTCGATGGCGCGCACGACGTCGTCGTCGATGACGGCGGGGCCGGCGAAGCGCGTACCGCCGTGCACCACTCGGTGCCCGACGACGTCCGGCGGCGCGGCGTCCAGGTCGGGGCCGTGCGCGGCGAACGCCTCGCTCATGCGCTCCATGGCCCCGGCGTGGTCGGCCGCGTCACCCGCCACCGTCCATTCCCCGCCGCCCGCGCGGTGCGTGACGCGCGCCCCGTCGCCGATGCGCTCGACGACGCCCGAGGCCTCCGCGTCGCCGCCGGGACCGACGAGGGCGTACTTGAGCGTCGACGAGCCCGCGTTGACGACCAGCACCCTCACCGCGCGAACGAGGGCAGCGACCGCACCTCCGGCATGTCCTCGAGGTGCTCGCGCACGTACGCCTCGTGGCGTTGCAGGCTCTCGGCGCAGTGGGCCTTGAGGCGGTCCCAGCCGTCCGCGCGGCGACTGCTGCGCCGCAGCGCCTCCAGCGCCAGGTGGAAGCGGCTCATGCGGTTCTGCACCACCATGTCGAAGGGCGTGGTCGTCGTGCCGCGCTCGTTGAACCCGCGCACGTGGAAGCGGCCCGGGTCGCTGCGGCCGTGCACCAGCTGGTGGACGGCGCGCGGGTAGCCGTGGAACGCGAACACCACGTGCTGATGCGGGGTGAACACCTCCTCGAACTGGCTGTCGGAGAACCCGTGCGGGTGGTCGTTCTCGGGGATCAGCGCCATCAGGTCGACGACGTTCACGACGCGCACCGACAGGCCGGGCGTGTACTCGCGCAGCAGCCGCGCCGCGGCGAGCGTCTCCTGCGTGGCGACGTCACCCGCGCACGCCAGCACGATGTCGGGTTCGGCCCCGTGCTCGTTACCCGCCCACTCCCACACGCCGGCGCCCGCCGCGCAGTGCCTGTGGGCCTCCTCCAGCGTCAGGTACTGCAGGTGCTTCTGCTTGTCCACCACGATCAGGTTGACGTGGTCGACGCTGCGCAGGCAGTGGTCGGCGATCGACAGGGTGGTGTTGGCGTCCGGCGGCAACCACACGCGCACCACGTCGGGGCTCAGCGGGATGAGCGCGTCGATCAGGCCCGGTCCCTGGTGCGAGAAGCCGTTGTGGTCGTTGCGCCAGCAGGTCGAGGTCAGCAGCAGGTTCAGCGACGCCACGGGGGCCCGCCACGGCAGCTCGTGCGCGTGCTGCATCCACTTGACGTGTTGCACGGTCATCGACGCCGAGACCATCGCGAACGCCTCGTACGTGGCGAACACGCCGTGGCGGCCCGACAGCACGTAGCCCTCCAGCCAGCCCTGGCACAGGTGCTCGCTCAGCACCTCCATCACGCGTCCGTCCGCGCTGAGGTGGTCGTCGGTGGGCAGCACGGGCGCCACGAGGCAGCGGTCGGTCTGCTCGAACACGGCCTGGAGCCGGTTGCTCGCCGTCTCGTCCGGGCAGAACAGGCGGAACGTGCCGCCGCCGTCGGGCCGTGTGTCGGCGGCGTAGACGTCGCGCATCAGACGCCCGAACGGCTCGGTGTTCTCGTGGCGCCCCGCGCCGCGGTCCGCCGTGTCGACCGGCACCTCGAACGCCGCCAGATCGGGCAGCCGAAGGTCCTCGCGCAGCCGACCGCCGTTGGCGTGCGGCGTCGTCGACATGCGGCGGTCGCCGGTGGGCGCCAGCGCCGCCACGGCCTCCACCGGCGCGCCGTCGGCGTCGAACAGCTCCTCGGGACGGTACGACCGCATCCACTCGTCCAGAAGGCGCAGGTGGTCCGGGTCGTCCTTCACGCCGGACAGCGGCACCTGATGCGAGCGGAACGTGCCCTGCACCTGAACGCCGTCCACCACGTCGGGACCCGTCCAGCCCTTGGGGGTGCGCAGCACGATCGCCGGCCAGCGGCGGGTCTCCTGCGGGTCGGCCGCGCCCTCGCGCGCCTCGCGCCGCAGTTCCTCGTGACGCGCATGGGCCCCGCGCACCGCCCGGTACAGCCGCGCGATGACGTCTGGCGGGTCGTCGCCCGCGACGGTCACCGGGTCCCACCCCTGCGAGCGCAGGTAGGCCTCCACGTCCGCGTCGCTCGTGCGCCCCATCACGGTCGGGCCCGCGATCTTGTAGCCGTTCAGGTGGACCACGGGCAGCACCGCGCCGTCGCGGCGGGGGTTGAGGAAGTACGGCAGGCGCCACGACGCGGCCAGCGGGCCGGTCTCGGCCTCGCCGTCGCCGACGACGCACAGGACCGTGAGGTCGGGGTTGTCCATCGCGGCGCCCGCGGCGTGCACCAGGGCGTAGCCAAGCTCCCCGCCCTCGTGGATGCTGCCCGGCGTCTGCACGCTGACGTGGCTGGGCACGCCGCCCGGCGACGAGAACCGGCGGAACATCGTGCGCATGCCGTCCTCGTCGCGGGTGATCTCCGGGTAGATCTCGGAGTACCCGCCGTCGAGGTAGCCCGCGGCCACGAGGGCCGGGCCGCCATGGCCGGGCCCCGTCACGTACAGCCAGTCCGAATCGGTCTCGCGGATGACCCGGTTCGCCACCGCGTACAGCATCGACAGCCCGGGGCTGGTGCCCCAGTGGCCCAGCAGGCGCGGCTTGATGTCGTCGGCCTCCAGGGGACGGCGCAGCAGTGGGTTGTCCTGCAGGTAGATCTGGCCGACCGTCAGGTAGTTGCAGGCCGCCCACCAGCGAAGGTCGGCGTCGCGGTCGTGGTCGCCGTAGGCGAACGCGGAATCAGGCACGTGCGTCTCCTGGTGTCGCGGCCGGAACGGCCGATGCCCCAGTCAAGCCGACGCCACGGCGGCGTGCCCCAGCGCGGTGTCACGGGAACGCCACACGCCCCGACGGGATCATGGCGTGGCGTACTCCACGAACCGCGGGGTGGCCTGGTCGCCGACCGTCACCCAGAAGCCCCGCGAGGCGGCCGCGAGGGCCCGGGCCCCCTCGCCCACGTTGTACGTGTGCACGCGCCCGGCAGGGGTGCGCTCGAGCACGATCCCAAGGTCCTCGTCCAGCGTCAGCACCCGGCCCGGGCCGGCCGCCAACTCCGTGGAGCGTGGCGTGACGCCGAACGGCCCGAGCAGCCTCTGGTCGCGCGGGTCGAGGCGGTACAGCCCGCGTTCGGTCAGGGCCCACACGAAGACCCGCGCGGCCGACACCCCGCGGGCCCGCCCCGGCAGCTCGGCCACGACGACGGGCGCGACGCCCGGCGTGACCCGCACCAGCAGTGCGCGTCGCCGCGCGGCGTCGCACAGCACCCATCCGTCGCCTCCCCGGGCCGTGAGGAAGCGTGCCTGGCACGGCAGCCGCACCGCCGCGAAGCGGACGGGCCGGCCGCGCAGGTCGCCGCCCAGCACGCGGTCGGCCCACGGCGTGGCCGCCCACAGCACACGGCCCGCCTCGGCCATGATCAGGGGGTTGGACGCCGTGACGCGGAACGCCCGCACGGGGCGATCGTCGACCGCGTAGCCGCGCACCAGGCCCTGGCTGGACACCCACACCCGTGAGCGGCCGACGGCGAGGCCGTCCGGCCACGGCGCGCGAGCCGGGCGGGGGATGATGAGCCGCCCGGGCGGCGACTGACGGTCGATGCGCACCACCGCCCCGTCGCGGATCAGTACGACGCCCACTCGCCCGGACGCGGCGATGACCGTCGACGCCGGCACGCGGGCCTGCGGCGGCGGGGTCTTGCCCCGTGCGCCCACCACGATCGCCGTGGCCAGGAGGACAAGGGTGGACGCGATGCCGAGGCGGCGGGCCCAGTCCTCCCGGCGGGACACGGCGGGGCCGCCCTACCCGGCGGCGGGAGGCGGCGCCGTGACCGCGACGCCCAGTTCCTTCAGCTGCGCGTCGTCCACCGGCGCGGGCGCCCCGGTCAGGGGGTCGCCGCCGGTCGCGGTCTTGGGAAACGCCATCACGTCGCGGATCGACGCGGCCCGCGCGATAAGCATCACCAGGCGGTCGAGCCCCAGCGCCAGGCCGCCGTGGGGGGGCGCGCCCAGCTCGAGGGCCCGCAGCAGGAACCCGAAGCGCGCGTCGGCCTCGTCGGCGTCCATCCCGATCAGGGCGAGGGCCCGCTGCTGCACGCCCGGGTCGTTGATACGGATGCTGCCGCCGCCCAGCTCCAGGCCGTTCATCACGACGTCGTACGCGTCGGCGATGACGGCGCCCGGGTCGGACTCCATCCTGTCGACGTCCTCGGGGCGCGGCGACGTGAACGGGTGGTGCGTGGAGTCCCAGCGCTTCTCGCCCTCGTTCCATTCCACCAGCGGGAAGCCCACCACCCACAGCGGCTCCCACGCGTCGTCGGGGATCAGGCCGTGGCGCTCGGCCAAGCGGCCGCGCAGCATGCCCAGCACGTTCTGCGCGTCCCTCTCGCGGTCCGCGACGACGGCGATGAGGTCGCCTTCGGCCGCGCCGAACGCCTCGGGCAGGCCGGCCAGGAAGTCGGCCTTCACGGACGAGCGCAGCGCTCCGTCCTCGCCGGGGACGGCCCAGACGAGGCCCTTCGCGCCGATCTGCTGGGCCTCGGCCACGAGGCCGTCGAGGTCCTTGCGCGACATGCCGGCACCCGCGCCGGGCACCACGATGCCGCGCACCACTCCTCCGCCCTTCACGACGCCCTCGAACACCCCGAGACCCGACTCCGCGGCCTGGGCGCTCCAGTCCTGGATCTCCAGCCCGAACCGCAGGTCCGGCCGGTCCGTGCCGAACCGGCGAATCGCGTCCGCGTAGGTCATGCGCGGGAACGGGGCGGTCAGCGTCACGCCGCCCTCGGCGAACGCGGCCACGAGGATTCGCTCGACCAGCGACTGGATGTCCTCCTGCTCGACGAAGCTGGCCTCGATGTCCACCTGGGTGAACTCCGGCTGGCGGTCGGCGCGCAGGTCCTCGTCACGGAAGCACTTCACGATCTGGTAGTACCGCTCGAGCCCGCCGATCATCAGGAGTTGCTTGAACAGCTGGGGGCTCTGCGGCAGCGCGTACCACGACCCCTTCTGCAGGCGCGCGGGCACCAGGAAGTCGCGTGCCCCCTCCGGCGTGGACCGCGTCAGCATGGGCGTCTCGACATCCAGGAAGCCCTCGTCGTCGAGCACCGCGCGGATGGCACGCACCACCGCGCCGCGCAGCTCCAGGGCCCGCAGGCGGGCCTCACGGCGCAGCTCCACGTACCGGTAGGTGAGGCGCAGTTCCTCGTTGGCCTCAGCCCCCTCGTCCTCCACCGAGAACGGCATCGGGGCCGCGCTTGTGAGCACCTCTAGGCGGTCCGCGCGCAGCTCGACCCCGCCGGTCGGCAGCCGGTCGTTGACCGTGGCGGCGTCGCGGGGCACCATGTCGCCCTCCACGCAGATGACGTCCTCGGGGTGCAGCCCCTTGGCCGCCTCGATCGCGCCTGCCGCCTCCGGATGAAACACCAGCTGCATCACGCCGCTGCGGTCGCGGACGTCGATGAACGTCACGCCGCCGTGGTCGCGCCGCCGGTGGACCCACCCGGACAGACGTACGCGCTCGCCGACGGCGTCCGCGGCCCCGACGCACGTGTGGGTGCGGTAGCGGCTGGATCCGATCATCTAGACGTGCTCCTTCGCGAGGACGGACTCGAGCTCGGACAGCGGCACGGGCCGCTGCTCGCCGGTGGACATGTCGCGCAGCGTCGCGATCCCCTCCGCGAGTTCGCGCTCGCCGAGGATCACGCACGCGGCCGCGCCGGATGCGGCGGCCTGCTTCATCATGCCCTTCATGCTGCGCCCCAGCGTGTCGGCCGTGGCGGCGACCCCCGCGGCGCGCAGCCGCGTCATCACCGGGAACAGCTCGGCGCGGGCCTCGGGGCCGATGCCGGCGAAGTAGACCCGTGCCGTGGGCGCGGGCCCGGGCGCGCCGTCGGCGGTGAGGGCCAGCACGATCCGCTCGATCCCGGTGCCGAACCCGACGCCCGGCGTCGGCGGCCCCCCGAGCTCCTCCACCAGGCCGTCGTAGCGCCCGCCCCCGCCGATTCCGCTCTGGGCACCCAGCCGGTCGCACGTGAACTCGAACACCGTCTTGGTGTAGTAGTCGAGCCCGCGCACCAGCGTGGCGTCCTCGTCGTACGCGATGCCCACCGCGTCGAGGGCTCCCAGCACCGCCCGGTGGTGCGCGGCGGCGTCGTCGCCCAGGCGGTCCAGAATGCGCGGCGCACCCTCCATCACCGCCGCGACGGCCGGGTCCCTGCTGTCGAACAGGCGCATGGGGTTCTCGCCGGCGCGCTCGCGGGCGTCGGCGGGCAGGTCCGCGGCTCGCGAGTTCAGGTATGCCACCAGCTCGGCGCGGTACGCGGCCCGCGACGGGCCGTCGCCCAGGCTGCCGATGCGCAGCCGCACTCCAGGGATGCCCAGCGCATCGTAGATCGCCCCCAAGAGCGCGATGAGCTCGGCGTCCAACAGCGGATCGTCGGCGCCCAGCGCCTCGGCGCCGATCTGCGTGTGCTCGCGCAGGCGCCCGGCCTGCGGCGCCTCATAGCGGAACATGGGGGCCGTGTACCAGAGCTTCACGGGCAGCGGCAGCTTGTGCATGCCGTGCTCCACGAAGGCCCGCACCACGGGCGCCGTGCCCTCGGGGCGCAGCGTCATCGAGCGCCCGCCGAGATCGTCGAACGTGTACATCTCCTTGCGGACGATGTCGGTGCTCTGCCCCACCCCGCGCACGAAGAGCTCGGTCTGCTCGAACGTGGGCGTCGCGATGCGCCCGTAGCCATACGCGTCGAAGAGGCTCGACGCGGCGCCCACGATCCTGGCCCGCAGCGCGCCCTCGTCCGGCAGGACGTCCCTCGTGCCCTTCGGGGCCTCGACCTTGGCGCTCACGCGTCCTCGGCGGGGGTGTCGTCGGCGGCCCCGGCGGCGGGTTCCCTGGCGGCGCGGGTGGGTTCCGGGATGCCGCGCTGCTGCCGCCAGCGCTTCAGCTGGCTGCGGTAGCGCATACGGTCCAGGAGCATGCCCAGGGGGATCATCAGCGCGAAGCCGAACAGGCCCACGAGCCCGGCCACCGCCGGGTCCTCCTTGAGGGCGACCATGAGGAACAGCGCGTAGATCACGGCGATCACGACGGCACGCACCACCACGCCGCGCATCGAGGGCGGGCGCGGTTCGTCGCCGGCGCGTCGCACCGTGCGGGGTTGCTCGGTGCCCTCCGCGATGCGCTGAAGCTTGGGGCTCTTGGCGGGGGGCGGCCCCGTGGGGCGCGGCTTACGGCGTTTCGCCATGGGGCGTGGTCTCGCTTGTCATCGGTACGTGGGCGGTTCGGGGCGGCGCAGCTCGGGGCAGCGTGCCTCCAGCAGCTGCGCGGGCGTGAAGCGCTCGAGGCCCAGCGCCGCCGGGCTCGTGCCCCGGAGGGCGGCGCGGGGGATCATGCCCACCAGCTCGCTCGAGCCTACCGTCACCCCCAACCGCTCGGCCTGCCGCCGGACGGCGGCCAGCGCCCGCGCCGGCGACGTGACCCGGTAATCCTCGAGGTTCATGGACACCTGCACGACACCCCGCTCGGGCAAGTAGAGCCCCAGGGCCCGCAGTCCCGGGTGCCCGCCCCCGCTCTCGCGGATGCGGTCCGCGATGGCGCGTGCGTCCGCCAGCGACGCGTCGGGGAGCTCCACGTTCCATGCGATCAGCGGCGGACGCACGCCCACGAGCACCGCCCCCGCGGTGGGGTGCAGGCGCTCGGGGCCCGCGTCGGGGCGCAGCCGGCCCTCCTCGATGGCCTCGGCCAGGGCGTCGGCGCCGCCCGTCCGGAAGTGATGCGGCCGGTTGCGCGTGGGGTCCGCCACGAGGTTGCCGTACAGGAACACGGGCAGCATCAGCTCGTTGCCGATGCGGTCGGCGACGCCCAGCGCCACCTCCTCGGCCAGCGGCTCGTCGTCGGGCGTCAGGGCCACGATGGGCGCCACGTCCAGCGCGCCGACGCGCGGATGCACCCCGTCGTGGCGGCGCAGGTCGATCAGGTCGATGCACGCGCCGGCCAGTTCGACCAGCGCGTCCTGCACGTCCATGGGCGGCCCGACGAGCGTGAACACCGTGCGATCGTGATCGGCGTCGCTGTGCACGTCGACGACGCGCACCCGCGGCACCGCGCACGCGTCGCGCAGCCGGGCGATGACCCGGGGGTCGCGGCCCTCCGACACGTTGGGCACGCTCAGCACCATCGGCGGCCGGAAGTCGGCGGCGGGCAGCGGCTCGTGGTCACCGTCGGGTGCCTGGTTCCATGATCGGCTGCCGATGGTCGCGCCCCCGCGGGATCGTGGTCTGCGTGCGGGTTTCACCTTGCCACACCGCGGCTTCGTCCGTGGCGCGCCGGGGCACCGCGACCCGCGGACGCGGTACGGCGGGTCGACGGCGTCACGCGCGAGGCGTGCCGTGCAATTCGACGGTGCCGTGGTGCCCCGTCGACGTGCGCACGTTCCCGTCGGTCGTCGCACCGCCTGGCGCCCGGACGTGGGGCCCGCGCCAACGGCACCCGGTAGCGTCGTCGGCCGCCGGCGGGACGGGCCCGCGCCCCACGCGCGGAGTACGGTTCACCGGTGAACTACCTATGAGAGACTTCTGGCGACTGATGGGCTTCCTGCGGCCATACCGCGGCCGCGTGACGATCACCGTGCTGGCGGCGGCCGGCCTGATGGCCTGCACGCTCACCTTGCCGTACCTCACGGGGCGCATCATCGACGAGGTCCTGCGAGGCGGGCACCGCGACCGGCTCCCGGGTCTGCTGTGGGCGATGCTGGGGATCGCCGCTCTGCGCTTCGCGCTGGGGCTGGTGCGCCGCCAGGTGGCGGGCAATGTCAGTCTCGGCGTCGAGTACGACATGCGCGACACGGTGTTCGGAAAGGTCCAGCACATGTCGCTGGGCTTCTTCGACCGGATGCCGGTGGGCCAGTTGATGTCCCGCGCGACGACCGACCTTCAGACCGTGCGCTTCTTCCTCGGGTACGGCCTGGTCTTCGCGTTCACGTCAGTGCTGACCCTGCTCGTGTCCGTGGTCATCCTGCTGTCCATCAACGCCCCTCTGGCCCTGGCCTCCCTGACCATCGGGCCGCTGCTGATGTTCCTGGCCGTCCGCCTGGGCCGCCTGTCGGCGGGGCTGCGCATCGACGTGCAGCAGCGGCTGGGCGAGGTCAGCCAGATGGGCGAGGAAAGCGTGGCCGGCATCCGGGTGATCAAGGCGTTCGGGCGCGAGGCCGAGCGGGCGGCCGCGTTCGAGGGCGTGGCCATGGGCGCCGTGGGGCGCACGCTCGACGTGGCCCGCCTGGAGGCCCGGTACGAGCCGATGATGGGCTTCCTGCCCACGGCCGGCCTCGCAGTGATCCTGCTGATGGGCGGCCGCCAGGTGATGGACGGCACCCTGACGCTGGGTCAGTTCGTGCAGTTCTACCTGTACCTGTCGCTCATGATCGGCCCGTTCCAGTCCTTCGGGTTCCTCGTATCCGGCGCGCAGCGGGCGCTCGCCGGGGGACGCCGGATCTTTGAGATCCTCGACTCCACCACCGACGTGCCCGAGGCCCCCGGCGCGCGCGGGCTACCGCCCGGCGGCGGCGCGATCCGCATGCGGGACGTCACGTTTGCGTACTCACCACGTGATAACGGCGCGGAGGCCCGCAACGTGCTGCGCGACGTGGACCTCGACGTCCCCGCGGGGCGCACCGTGGCGCTGATCGGCGCGACGGGGTCGGGCAAGACCACGCTGACGGAGCTGATCCCCCGATACTACGACCCCACGGCCGGGAGCGTCAGCGTCGACGGCGTCGACGTGCGCGAGCTGCGCCTGCACGACCTGCGTCGGGCCATCGGCGTGGTGTCGCAGGAGCCGTTCCTGTTCTCGACCACCGTGCGCGACAACATCGCGTACGGCAGGCCCGACGCGACCCAGGACGAGGTGGAGGCCGCCGCCCGGATGGCGCACGCCCACGAGTTCATCGGCCGCCTGCCCAAGGGCTACGACACCGTCATCGGCGAGCGCGGCCTCAGCCTGTCCGGCGGCCAGCGGCAGCGGCTGGCCATCGCCCGAGCGGTCATCACCAACCCCCGGATCCTCATCCTCGACGAGGCGACCGCGTCGGTGGACGCGTCGACGGAGCGCGAGATCCAGGACGCCCTGCGCAACGTGATGCGCCAGCGAACCACGGTGATCATCGCCCACCGCCTCTCCACAATCCGGCTGGCGGACGAGATCGTGGTGCTCGACCACGGACGCGTGGCGGCGCGTGGCACGCACCGCGACCTGTACGCGTCGAGCTCGCTGTACCGCGAGATCCACGACGGCGGCCTGGCCCGCCCCGAACTGGTGCTGGGGGACGTGTGAGCCGCGGCCCGGGTCGACACCTCGCACCCCGTGCCGAGGACGAGCTGATCGAGAACCCGGATCCGGAGGCCCGGCGTCTCCGGACCCTGCTGCCGTACTTCCGGCCCTACGCGTGGCAGACGGCGGCCACGGTGACGCTGATGGTGCTGGTGACGCTCACGCAGCTCGCCGCGCCCGCCCTGGCCCAGTACGCCATCGACCATGCCATCGCGAAGAACGACGAGGCGGTGCTCGGCTGGTGCGTGGCCGCGTTCGTCCTGGTGGGTGTCCTGGGCATGGTCGCGAACGGCCTGCAGTCGTACGCGTCGGTGTGGGTCGGCGAGCGGGTGTTGTTCGACCTGCGCCGGCGCCTTTTCCGCCACGTCATGGACCTCGAGCTCGGCTACCACGAGAGCGTCCCCACGGGACGCACCGTCAGCCGGCTGACGAGCGACATCGAGGCCCTCAACCAGCTGGTCACTGACGGGGCGACGACGCTGGTCATCAACGGCCTCCAGTTCGTCGGCGTGGTCGTGATCCTGTTCCTGTACGACCCGCAGCTCGCGCTGATGTGCTTCGCCGTGTTCCCGCTGCTGGCCATCGTCACCGCCGCGTTCCGCGTGGGCTCGGCGCGCGCATACCGCCGCACCCGCGAGAAGGTGGCCGAGGTGCTGTCGGTGCTGCAGGAGACGCTCGCGGGCATGCGGGTGGTGCAGGGCTTCGGGCGCCAGGACGCCGCCCGTCGCGCGTTCGGCGACGCCAACGTCGAGTACCGCCGCGCCAACATGTCGACGATCTACCTGTCGAGCCTGTACTTCCCCGGCATCGAGCTGCTCGCCGCCGGGGGCACGCTGATCGTGCTGTGGTCGGGCACGGAGCGGGTGCTCGACGGCGACCTCACGGTGGGCGTGATGGTGGCGTTCATCGGCTACCTGTCGAACTTCTTCGACCCCATCCAGCAGCTTTCACAGCTCTACAACACGCTCCAGTCCGCGTCGGCCGCGCTGGAAAAGATCAACGGGGTGTTCAAAACCACGCCACGCGTGGCCGACCGGCCCGACGCGGTGGCGATGCCCCCCGCCCGCGGCGCGATCTCGCTGGACGACGTGACGTTCGAGTATCGCCCGGGCCGCCCCGTCATCGAGCACCTGTCGCTCGAGATCCCCGCCGGCTCCACCGTGGCGCTGGTGGGCGCGACCGGGGCCGGCAAGTCGACGCTGGCCAAACTGATCGCGCGCTTCTACGACCCCCAGGCGGGGTCGGTACGCATCGACGGGCGCGATGTCCGCGACGTCACGCTCGACTCCCTGCGGGCGCAGATGGCCGTGGTTCCGCAAGAGGGCCACCTGTTCGCCGGCACGCTGCGCGACAACCTGCTGTTCGGCCGGCCCGGCGCGGACGACGCGACCCTGCTGGCGGCGCTCGCCGCCGTCGACGAGGGCGACCTGCTGGCGTCGCTGCCGAACGGGCTCGACAGCCCGGTGAGCGAGCGCGGCACAGGCCTGTCGGCGGGACAACGCCAGCTCGTGTCGTTCGCCCGGGCCCTGGTGGCCGACCCGCGCATCCTCATCCTGGACGAGGCCACGTCGTCGGTGGATGTGCAGACCGAGCACCGCATCGAGCGGGCCATGGACACGCTGCTGGCAGGCCGCACGGCCGTGCTCATCGCCCACCGGCTGTCCACGATCCGCAACGCCGACATGATCGTGGTGCTCGACCACGGGCGGATCGTCGAGCGGGGCTCCCACGACGCACTGGTGGGGGCCGGGGGCCGCTACGCCCAGCTGCACGGCGACTGGCACAGCCTGGTGGACGCCTGACCGGGCGGGCTGACCGGCGAGCCCGCCGCAACGCTCAGGTGCTGTGCTAGGTTTGCCGACGTCCACAGGGCTGATGGGGGATCGTCTAGCGGTAGGACGCCGGGTTCTGGCCCCGGTAGCGGGGGTTCGAATCCTCCTCCCCCAGCTCGTGGAATTTCAGGCATAATGCCCGAAGGCCGTGGCGCATTCGTCTAGGGGCCTAGGACGCCGCCCTCTCACGGCGGTAACACGGGTTCAAATCCCGTATGCGCTACCTCGCGGGCTCGCCGCCGTCACCCGACGGCGGCGAGCCCGACGTGTTTCCGGTTACGCAGCGCCGCCGCCCGCGGGGGACGCGCGCACGAACGCGACCGCCAGCCCCAGCGTGCGGGGGTCGTCGCCGAGGCCGGCGTCGCGGGGACACACCGCGTCGGCCACGACCGAGATCATCAACCCCGCCTCACGGCCCGGTGTCGCGGGGGCCCGCGCCCGAAGCACTGCCACGTCGCCCTCCTCACCGTCCGGCCCGCGGGCGAGGACCCGCCCCCCGAACGTGATGCGCGCGGTGTCACGCACGGCGCGCGTCACGGCACCGGCGAGGCCCACCTCCACGTCGAGGTCGGCGGTCCCGTCCGCGGGCACCACCACGTGCGCCGCCTGCCCCGTGGTCCACCGGAACGGGCGACCACCGGCTCCGACCTCCAACGGCGACCACCCGGCTTCCGGCGAGAACTCCGCGGCACCCACGGTGGCTCGCGGCGCGGCGGGGCCCGAACGCTTGGTCCGCACGGCCCGCCGCCACACGTCGCCCGGCGTCCCGGGCGGCGACTCGAGCGACAGCTCGCCGCGGCCCGTCGCGAACGCCTCGACGACGGCGGCGAGGCCCTCCTCGACCGCGCGGTCCGGGTCCCTCGCGAGATCCCCCGCCACCCGCGTCTGCTGGCGGACGTCGCGGGTGACGTAGACGTCGCGCCGCGACGACGACGGGAACTTGAACAGCGTCGCGCGGCGTGAATGGGCACAGCGGTACCCCCGCGCCCGCACACGTGCGGCGAAGTCGACGTCCACGGGCACGCGGGTTTCGTGCGGCAGCCGCCACCCGCCCACCGCCGCCGCGATCTCCCGGCGATGCAGCGTCGCGCCGGGCATCACGGTGGGATGACGGTCGAGCCCGAGGCCGTGCCCCAGGCCCGCGACAGCCATCACGCCCGTGCCGGGGGGCCCGTACGCGATGGCGACGCCGTGCACGTGGTCCGCGTCGCGCTCGCGCTGGACGTCCAGCAGGTACTCCAGGTGGCGTGGATGCCAGAGGTCGTCGTGCCCCAGGTACGCCACGAACGGCGCCCGGGCCTCCGCGACCCCCCGGTTGTTGGGCCCCGACTGGCATCCGACGCGCGGCTCGAGGGCGATGAAGCGCGCCCGCCCGTCGCCGGCCGCGGCGACCACGTCCGGGGTGTCGTCCGTGCAGCCGTCGCCCACCACGAGGAGCTCGATGTCGTCCACGGTCTGCGCCAGCGCCGAGGCCATGCTGAGCCGCAGCGCCTCGGGGAAGTTCCACGTCGCGAGGACGACGGTCACGCGGGGCGCGGCGGGGCGCGTCACCCCGACCGCGGCGAGGCGCCGCGAAACCGGAACGGGATCGCGTCGGTGTCCGCGGGAAGCCGGCGCTTGTCCGGCGCGTCGTAGTCGTACGGCCGGGTCGGCAGGTTCACGAACATCGCTTCCGCCGTACCGATGTTCTGCACGCCGTGCCACACACCCGGCGGGATCTCCACCAACCGCCGGCGGCGCTCACCGCCGCTCACCTCCAGCACGGTTCCGCGGCTCGGGGAGCCCGGCCGGTCGTCGTACATCACGACCAGCATCCGTCCGCTGACGAGCGCCAGACGGTCGTGCTGGCGGTCGTGAACGATCCACGCCTTCGCGACGCCCGCCTCGACGGTCGCCAGGTAGACGTGCGGAGGGGGATCACCCAGGCCCCACGCCGCCGTCCACAGCTCGCACGTCTCACCCCGGTCGTCAAGGATCGGCGTGAGGTCACGTATGCGCACCCCGGCGATGTCCGCGCGGATCTCGTGACCGCCGGCGTGGGCCTTCGCCGGGTCCGGCGTTCCGTCAAGGGGGGCCGACCTGGTGCTCTCCATGGCGCCACTGTAGGGCGCCGTCCCCGCGCCCGGTAAATGCCTCGCCCCCGAGGGATTTGCGCTTCATCTCGGGCGCGTGGCGTCCGATACTAGAGTGCTTTCGGCGCGAACCACCGACCGGGGAGACCGCGCGACATCGTGCTGTGGGTCCTGTTGGTCATATGCGTGGTGGCGGCCCTGGGCGCCGCCGGTTGGTACGTCCGCAAGACGGCGGGCCAGCAGACGCCCCTGTACGGCGCGTCCGTGGGGCTGGTGGCCGTCGGGGTGGTGACGGCCGACCTCCCCTCGCTGTTCGACGTGGGGTCCCTGCAGCACGAGATGGGCCTCGCGGGCACCCTGCTGGCGGTGGCCGGGCTCGTGCTCCTGACCCGGGAGATCACCTCCTCGTGGAAGCACATCGCGTGCGACACCGCGCTCATCGGCCTGGGCCCGCCGCTCTCGGTCTACACCGTCCTGCTCTTGACGCTGGACATCCCGAACGACGCGAACCAGAACCTCGACGTCATCACGGCCTGCATCGTCTGCTGGTCGGCGGTGCTCATCGTCAACCTCGCGATGCTCGCCGAGGTGCCCGCCCGCCGCGACCGGGCGCTGTGCGCGACGTACGGGGTGACGCGCGCCGTGCTGTGGATGCTGCTCGCCGCTGAGTCCAGCGACCTCTTTGCCGTCCCCGCCTGGGTCCAGATGGCCGTCGCGACGCTCGGCATCGTGGCCGTCACCGCATACCTCGCGCGTTTGTCGCGCTTCAGGATCCAGCCGGTCGTCAACCCCATCGAGCGCGGCAGCGGCGCCGTCCCCCACGCGATGGTGGTCGCGGCGACAGGCGTGGTCCTGGCGGGCATCATCGCCGACCCCGACGTCGCGCGTCGGTCGCTGGTCGTGCCCGGGGCCCTCGCGATCGCGGCGATGCTCGCGCGGCTCATCCTCATCGTCCGTGACGCCTCACGGGCCGCCGCCCACGCGGAGGCGCGCGAGCTCTACTACCGCACGCTGGTGCAGGACTCCAGCGACGTCATCATGATCAGCACCCCGGAGGGGCGGCTGGAGTACGTGAGCCCCGCCGCCGAGCACGTGCTGGGCGACGGAGACCTGACCGGCGCGACGCTTTGGGACGCCCTGAGCATCCCTGCCTCTCGGGTGGAGGAGTCCCTCGCCCGCGCCGGCGACGGCGACCACGTCGTGCTGGAGGGGCGCCACGGGGACCGTGCCATCGAGGCCTCGATCTCAGCCCGCGGCGATCAGCTCGTGGTGTCCGCCCGCGACGTGACCGAGCGCGACCAGCTGCGACAGCGTCTGCACCGGTTGGCCTACCACGACCCCCTCACCGACCTGCCCAACCGGCTCCAGTTGCTGGAGGCGGTCGGCACGATGCTGGACGAATTCGCCGCCGGCGGCCCCCCGGTGTCGGTGCTGTTCGTGGACCTCGACCGCTTCAAGCACATCAACGACGCCAGTGGCCACGCCGTGGGCGACGCGGTGCTGCAGCAGGTCGCCGACCGCCTGCGCTCGCGGGCCCGGGGCCGCATGCTGGCCCGCCTCGGAGGCGACGAGTTCGTGGTGGTGCACTGCGGCGACCCGGACGAGGCGCAGGCGCTCGCGGAGGAGGTCACCGCGGCGCTCACCAAGCCCTTCCACGTGGACGGCCGCGCGTACCAGATCGGCGCGTCGACGGGCATCGCCTTGGCCTCCCCCACGACGACCTCGCACGAGATGCTGCGGCGCGCCGATCTCGCCATGTACCAGGCCAAGCGCGGCCGGGGTGGCTGGGCGCTGTACGAGCACGGCCTCGTCGAGGCGGCCGCGGCCCGGGTCGACGCCGAAGGTGAGGTCGCGCACGCCCTGCGCCAGGGACGCCTCCACATGTACCTGCAGCCGCTCGTCAGCACGTCCACGCTCGGCGTGCTGGGGTGCGAGGCGCTGCTGCGCTGGCGCCGGCGCGACGGGTCCGTGGTGGGCCCGCTGCCGATGCTCCAGTTCGCCGAGCAGACCCACCAGCTCGGCACCCTGACGGGGCGCATGCTGCGTGAGGCCGTCTCGCGCCTGGCGACGACGCCGGGCAACGGGTCCATCGCCGTCAACGTGCCCGCGAGCGTGCTGGTCGAGCCGGGCCTGCCGGCGGAGATCGCGCGGACGCTCGACGTCGCCGGGGTCGACCCGTCGCGGCTCGAGATCGAGATCACGGAGGAGGCGATGGTCGCCCAGGGCGCCCGCAGCCTCGAGGCCGTCAACGCGCTGCGGGCGTACGGCGTGCGCCTGGTGATCGATGACTTCGGCACCGGCTACTCGTCGCTGTCGTACCTCACCCGGTTCCCCGTCGACGGCGTCAAGATCGACCGCAGCTTCATCAGCGAGATCGGTTCCAGCACCGCCGCCCGCAGCGTCGTCCGGGGCCTGGTCGGCGTCACCCGCGAGCTCGGCGTCCACCTCGTCGCCGAAGGCGTCGAGACCCAGGACCAGCACAACTGGCTCCTCGAACTCGGCGTCCCCATCGCCCAGGGGTACTGGTATGCGCGCCCCCAGGACGCAGCTACGGTGCACCGGCTCACATCGCTGTCCGAATGGTCGTCGGCGGGTGACGCCGCCGCCGTGTGACGCCGCGGCCGGTGAGCCGCGCTGGCGACGCCCCGTCCGCGCGAGTAGATTCCCGGCCTATTCATCACGGCATCACCTGTGGAGGGTCTCGATGCGCAAGTGGCACGTGGCGGCGCTGGCCGCCCTCATCGCCGCGTTGTTCGCCCTCGCCGCGTGTGGCGGCGACGACTCCGGTTCCAACGGGGCGACGACCGTCGCCGGGGCGGACCTCGGCCTCAAGACGCCCGGCACGCTCGTCGTGGGCAGCGACATCCCGTACGCCCCGTTCGAGTTCACCGACCCCGGATCGTCCGAGGCCAAGGGCTTCGACGTCGACCTGGTGAAGGCCGTCGCGGCAACGTTCGGCGTGACCAACGTGCAGTTCAAGAAGGAGCGTTTCGACACCATCTTCACGTCGACCGCCCAGGGGCGCTTCGACATGGCCGCGTCGTCCATCACCATCACCGACGAGCGCAAGAAGACGGTGCTGTTCAGCGACCCGTACTTCGAGGCCAACCAGTCGATCATGGTGCGCGCCGACGACACCCAGGGTCTTGACGGCATCGCCGGCACCACGGTGACCCCCGACGAGGCGCGGAAGGCGCTCGAGGGCAAGACGATCGCCGTGCAGCGCGGCACGACCGGCGCGGACCTCGCATCGAAGATCCCCGGCGCCGAGGTCAAGCAGTTCCAGATCATCGACGACGCGTTCAACGCGCTGGCCGCCGGCAAGGCCGACGCCGTGGTGAACGACTACGCCATCTCGGCCTATGCGACGACCAAGAAGCCGCAGCTCAAGATGATCGCGAAGATCAGTCCGTCCGAGAGCTACGGGTTCGCGTTCGCGAAGGACAACACCAAGCTGCAGGAGGCGTTCAACGTCGGCCTCGCGAAGGTCAAGGAGGACGGAACCTACGCGAAGATCTACAAGCAGTGGTTCAACGAGGAGCCGCCCAAGTAGCCCGCGAGTCCGCCGGCCGACGGGGGCGACGGGATGAACACCATCCGCGAGCTGTTCTTCTCGTGGGATTCCGTGCGGCCCTACATCGGCGCGATCGCCCGGGGGTTCTGGCTGACCATCCGCATCACGTTCACCGCCCTGGTGTTCGCGGCCGCGGGCGGCATGCTGCTGGCCATCATGCGGCAGGCGCGGACGGCCAGCCGCAGCGTGCCGCGGCGCGTCGCGTACTTCCTGTCGCGCCTTGCGTCCGTGGCGTACATCGACGTATTCCGCGGGCTCCCGGCGCTGCTGGTCATCGTCCTGTTGTACGTCAGCCTGCCGTACACCGGGATCCCGGTGCTCAGCGACATGTCCGAGTTCTCTGTGGGCGTGCTCGCACTCAGCCTGGTATACGCCGCGTATCTGGCCGAGATCTTCCGGGCCGGAATCGAGTCGGTGGAGCGCGGCCAGGTGGAGGCGGCGCGCAGCCTGGGCATGTCCAGCGGGCAGACGCTGACGCGCATCGTGCTCCCCCAGGCCGTGCGCCGTGTCATCCCGCCGCTGATGAACGAGTTCATCATCCTCAGCAAGGACACGTCGCTGCTGTCGACCATCGCGGTCGCCGAGGTGCTGGGTACGGCCCGCGACGCCCAGGCGCAGACCCTCAACTCCACCCCGCTCACGGCCGCGGCCATCTTCTATCTCATCTTCACGCTGCCGCTGACCCGCATCGTGGACCACTACATCGCGCGCGACCGGCGCCGCTCGGGCGGTGGGCAGGTGATCATCCCGTGACGCATGCAGTGTCGCGGGAGGTCGCGCTGCGAGTGGAGGGGCTCCACAAGTCGTTCGGCGCTCACGAGGTGCTGAAAGGCATCGACCTGGCGATCCATCGCGGGGAGGTCGTCTGCATCATCGGCCCCTCGGGGTCGGGCAAGTCCACGATCCTGCGCTGCATGAACCTCATGGAGGTCCCGACGAAGGGCCGGGTGTTCGTCGGCGACGACGAGATCACCGCCGCCAAGGCCAACACGAACGCCCTGCGTAGCCGGGTCGGCATGGTGTTCCAGAGCTTCAACCTGTTCCCGCACTACACGGTGCTGCAGAACGTCGCGGTGCCGCCCCACATCGTCAAGAAGGTGCCGCGGGCCGAGGCCCACGCGCGGGCCCACGAGTTGCTGGCGCGGGTGGGCCTGGCCGAGAAGGCCGCCCAGCGTCCCCGGGAGTTGTCGGGAGGCCAGCAGCAACGCGTCGCGATCGCCCGTGCCCTGGCGATGGAGCCCGAGGTGATCCTGTTCGACGAGGCGACGAGCGCGCTCGACCCCGAACTGGTCGTCGAGGTGCTCACCGTGATGCGCTCCCTGGCCGACGCGGGCATGACGATGGTCGTCGTGACGCACGAGATGGGTTTCGCACGTCAGGTCGGCGACCGCCTGGTCTTCATCGACGACGGCGTGATCGTGGAGACGGGAGTCCCCGCCGATGTGCTCGCGTCACCGCAGCACGAGCGCACAAAGCGTTTTCTGGCCCGCGTCCTGTAGCCCCTGGCCTTTTTGGGGGTTTACAGAAGCATCATGCGGGCCGGATAATCGCCCGCACGTCCATTTCGGTTCTCGGAGGCTCCGGTGAAACAGGCGGTGCGCAGGGCGGGGATGCTGCTGGCGGCGTGGGCCCTGGTCGCGGGCGCCGCGACTCAGGCGACTGCCCAGGAGATCGACCCGGCGTTCGGGAACGTGCAGGGGGACGTCGCGCCAGCACCCGTCGACGCCGCCCCGGCCAACGCGGCCCCCTCGGTCGTCGGCGACGGCACGGCCTCCTCCCCGGCCCCGGCCCCCGCGGCCGCCCGCCCCCGCTCCACCTGCACGCGCAAGGGGGGCACGCGCGTGTGCCGCCGCTACTCGGCCGCCGGCCGTCTGCAGTGGACGTGCACGACTCGGCGTCGCACGCGCACGTGCCGATACTTCGCGACGTCGGGTCGCCTCACCAAGACGTGCACGCGCACGCCGCGCCGGTCGCGGTGTGTGCGGCCCAAGCGCCGGGCCGAGCTGGGCCGGGTCCCGTGGGAGACGTCGACGGCGTCCACGCCGGCGTCCGTGGCGTCCCGGTCGATCCGCAGCGCCTACCGCTACGACGGCGGGTACGTGGCCAACCCCATCGCCGCGGTCGTGCGCTTCTGGAAGTGGGACGCCGCCACCGGTAAGTGGATCGGGTGGTGCTCGGGCACCATGATCCGCCGGGGGCTCGTGCTCACCGCCGCCCATTGCATCTACTACAACAACGTGGACGGGCCCAAGACGGGCGAGCGCGGCTACATCCCCACGAACCAGCTGATGGTGACGCCCGGCAACACCGTCGACGCGAACGGCGGCGCAACCGCCCCGTACGGCAACTGGGGCGTGGCGAACATGTGGGTCACCCAGGACTACGCGAACGACAACATCGGGCGCGACTGGGCCATCGTCCAGCTGCAGCCGAACGCCAGCGGCCAGTTCGCCGGCGATCTCACCGGCACGTACGCCGCCATCGCGAACGCCCGCTTCGCGTCGGGTGAGCGGCTGTTCCGGGTGGGGTATCCGGCGTCCGGCCCGTTCAACACCGCCCCGTACTTCTTCGGCAACCGGCAGTACTACTGCGACATGGTCTGGGACGGGTCCCACTGGGACACCGGCGGCCAGTTCGGTATCTACACCGAGCCGTGCGAGATGAACGGCGGCTGCAGCGGCGGGCCCGTGTTCGCGTACTTCCCGTCGGAGCAGCAGTGGATGATCGTCGGCGTCAACAACCGTGGCCGGTCCCGCAACGACGGCTTTGGTGCCGACGGGACCTCCTACTACTTCGACAACAACTTCCTGGCGTTCTGGAACGCCGTCCTGCCCCAGGTGAGCTGATGGTGGCGGGGGCGCCGCCCGCGGGCGGCGCCCCCGCCACGATCACCCGGCCGTGAAGCCGCCCACGACCCCGGTGAGCTTCGCCGCCATGGCCCCGACGCGGTCGGCGGCCGACTGCACCAGGTCAACGGATGTGGTCGGCGCGTCAAGCTCCTGCGTGGCCGCCGCGGTTTCCTGGCTGACGGCCGCGATGGTCTCCATGGCCTCGCGGACACGCTCGGCGTCCTCGGCGAGGACTCGCGCCTGGCCGGCGGTCTCCTCGGCGGTGCCCGACATGGTGCCCACGGTTTCACGGATCGCCTCGAACGCCGACAGCACCTCCTGCATCCCACGGGTACCGCCGTCTACGGCCTCGTGCCCCTCACGCATGGCCACGACGGCCTCGCGCGCGTCCACGCGGATGTCGCCCACCCGCGCGGCGATGTCGGCCGCGGCACCCGCGCTCTGTTCGGCCAGCGCCCGCACTTCCTCGGACACCACCGAGAACCCGCGACCGTGCTCGCCGGCGCGGGCCGCCTCGATGGCGGCGTTCAGCGCCAGCAGGTTCGTCTGGTCCGCGATGGCCGTGATGACGGAAACGATCTCGCCGATCTCCTCGCCCCGGGCACCGAGGCGGTCGACCACCTCGCCGGCGGCCGTCACCGACTCCTCGATCTCGCGCATCGCGTCGCCGGCGCGCTGAAGCGTCTCGATGCCTTCCCGGGCCACACCGTCGGCCCGCTCGGCCGCCGAGGCCGCCGCGACGCTCAGGGCCGCAACCCGCCCGATGCCCGCCACGACGTCGCCCACCGACTCGGTGGCCGTAACGGTGGACTGCGCCTGATCCGTCGCGGCGTTCGCCACCTCATCCATCGTGGCGGCGATCTCTGCGACGGCCTCGCGGCCGGACGCCGCCGCACCGCTCATGTCGGCGGCCGAGTCCGTCAGGCGGCGAGCCTCCTCACCCACCCGCACAACGACCTTCGCGAACGACACCATCATGCCGTTGAAGGCACGTGCCACCTCGCCGATCTCACCGCCCGAGTCGGCCACGCGGATGCGCAGGTCGCCCGTCTCGCCCGCCCGGGTGACGGCGTCACGCAGCGCGGAGAGCTGCGCCACGATGGCCCGGCGCAGCAGGAGGGCCAGGCCGCCCACCACCAACACCGCCAGAAGGCTCCACAGGGCGATCGTGCGCAGCGTCGACCAGAACGCGGCGTTGACGTCGTTCATGTACACGCCGCTGCCCACGGTCCATTTCCATGGCGCGAAACCCTGGACGAAGGACACCTTCGCGTGCGCCTCCCCCGTGGGGTCTGAGGGCAGCGGCCACGAGTACCGCACGAACCCGTTGCCCGTCCCCTTGGACGCGCCCGACAACTCGACGAAGCGGCGCATCAGCGGTACTCCGTTGGGGTCCTTCATCTCGATCTGATTCTGCCCCTCGAGCTCGGGCTTCGTCGGGTGCATCACGAAGTAGCCGCGCGAGTCCGTGACGAAGAAGTACTCCTGTCCGTCGTAGCGCAGGCCGCGCAGCGTCTCCTTCGCCGCCGCCTGAGCCTGGGCCCGGGTCATGGCCCCCGAGCGCTCGATGGCCTGGAAGTGCCGCACCACGCCGGTCGCGGTCTCCACCTGGTGGCGCAGCATGGCCTCGCGCTCGGAGACCAGCGACGACCGGGCCTGGTACGCCGCGGCGGTCGCCAGGCCCACCAGGCCCAGCGTCGTCACGAGGACGAGGGCAAGCAGCCGGGCGCCGATTCCCCAGCGACGGGGCGATGCGAGCGCGTTGAGGCGAGTGGCGAACCGCACGGGGTACCTCCGGGGTGAATGGTGATACACCCCGTATCGGCCTCGCCGTCGCGGCCGCTAGCGCGCGTTCGTCCCCGTTCCCAGGGGCGGTGGTCCCGCGGCCGCGGCGGTGGGTGGGCCCGCCACCCCCGGCGTCGGACCGTCGCCGGCGGGCGGGGGCTCGGGCCACACCCGGTACATGGTCGCGAGCCCCACGGCGAGCGCGGCCCCCACGTACAGCGCCGTGGCCCATGGACGCCCTGTGTCGGAGCCCGCCAGCACGCCGTGGAGCATCGCCAGGCCGAACCCTGCGTACGCGAATCGGTGCGCCACACGCCAGCGGCGCGTCCCCAGACGGGCGCGCAACCGCGTGGTGGCGTGGACAACGACCACGGCGTAGAACGCCAGGACGCCCAGCCCCACCTCCAGCGAGGCCGACGCGGCAGAAAGAGGCACCAGCGCCTGCAGCGGGCCGATGCCCGCCCGGGAGTCCGCCAGTAGGAGGGCGACGTGGGCGGCCGTGGCGGCCAGCGCCCACAGCGTGATGGTCCGGTGCGCCTCGTTCACCAGGCCCCGCGGCCATCGCGGGCTGCGCACCCGGAACGACATCGCGAGCCCCAGCAGCATCGACGCCGTGAGCAGCGCGACGGCGGCGAGGCCGGTGCCGCGCGCGAGCATCCACGCGGTCACGCCGCCGCCCCCCGCGGCCAGGCGCCGACCGGCTCGCGGTGCCCGTCGTCGTGCACCAGCAGGGCGGCAAACCCGCGGCGTTCCAGGAACCGCCGGCCCTCGCGGGCACCGCCCACCAGGGCGGCGGTGGCTGCCACCTCGGCGTGCGCGCACCCCGCCGCGATCACGCTGACGCCCCGCAGGCCGGACGCGGTGGGCATCCCAGTGCGGGGGTCGATGACGTGGTGCACCCGCGCGCCTCCACGCGTCCACGCCCGCCGGGTCGTGCCCGAGGTCGCCACGGCGCCCTCGTGGAGGCGGATGTGCAGACCCGCCGCGTCCGGCAGCGCCAGGTCCCAGCCGTCCTGACCGGGCGGGGTGCCCGCCACAGCCAGGTCCCCGCCGGCGCTGACCAGGCAGGCCCGCACGCCTCGCTGCGTCAGCATCGCGACCGCCTCGTCCACCGCCATGCCCTTCGCGATGCCACCGAGGTCCAGCTCGGCTCCCGCCGGCAGCCGGATCCGGCGCCCGCCCGCGTCTGTCTCCACGCCCCGCCACGCGCCCCCCGGAGACCCGGCGTCGCGCGGACCGTCGGCCCAGTTACCGCGCTCGCGCCACGACCGGTCATAGCCGATGGCCCGCATTGCCCGGCCCAGACACGGGTCGTACAGGCCGGCGGTCTCCCGCGCAGCGGCGCACGCTGCGGCGACGACGCGGACGGCGAGGGCCGAGACGCGCACAAAGCCCCCCGCACCCACCGAGGTGCGCGCCACGTCGGAGGCCGGCAGGAAGCGGCTGAGCGTGGCCTCCCAGTGGACGAACAGCCCCCTCACGGCCGCCCCCGCGGGGCCCGCGTCGCCGGCCACGACGACCCGGACGTCCGTGCCCATGGAGCGGAACCGCGCCTCCTCCAGCGCCGCCGCGGTCATGACGCGTGAGACGCGCCGACCGCGGGGCCGCCCGCACCGGCGGAGGCGGCGCCGCCCGCCTGGGCGGGGAGGAAGCCGGCCTGGTCCCGGTCCACCCCCGCGTCCACGGCCGGGGTCGCCGATGGCACGATCCCGGCCTCGGCCGGCGCGGCGGACGAGGCCGGCGCTCCGGACGTCGCCGGGCCGGCCGTCATCGCGAGCCCCGTGAACGCGCCGACGGCCAGCGCCGTCCCGCCCGCCGCGCCATATCGCAGCCGCCTCGTCCGCGCCGCGTGCGCGGCGGCGCCGTTCCCGCCGTTCCCCATGGTGTCCTCCCTCTCCCGTACCCGCGTGTCGAGGATCACGGTAGGCGCGCTTGCTGAGGGCGCGCTGAGACGCGGCCTGCGGATTGACGCGGCCCCGCCCGGGGTACGGATCCGCTATCTCCGACCCCCACACGGGAGGACTCGTGTTCACACGCCGACCCAGCCAGGCGGACGCGCACCGTCACGTCGTCGAGCAGCCCGGGCTCTCGCTGGCGAAGGGCCCCGCCATCCTGATCGGCCTGGCGCTGACCGCCGCGGGCCTCCTCGGCCTGCTCAAGGACTCCACGTTCACCGCGCTCGGTGACTTCCCCGACGGCGTCCCGGGGGGCACTGAGCTCGCCGGTATCGAGTTCAACGGCTGGACCTGCTGGATCACCATCGTCGCCGGCGCACTGCTGCTGTTCGGTGCCGCCGCGCACCTCGGCGCCAAGCTGATGTCGCTGATCGTGGGGGTCGCGCTGCTGTGCATCGCGTTCATCGGCGTCGCACAGGGCGACGTGCTCGGCCTGGCCGCATCGAACTGGCTCACCCAGCTGCTGTGGGGCCTGGTGGGCGGCGTGCTGCTACTCAACACGTTCGCGCCGCGCCGCAAGAAGAGGCGCGAGGTGATGTTCCCCGGCCAGCCGGGCGCCGCGGGTTCCGCCGCCGTGACGCGCGACGCCGAGCCCGTCCGGGTCGCCGGCACGGCAGACGACCGCACCGCCACCACCGGCCGCGCCCCCGACACCACCACCGACCGCGACCCCGACACCACCCACGACCCCGACACCACCACCGACCGCGACCCCGACACCACCCACGACGACCGCACCGGCGACGGACGGGGCCGCACGGTCGCGGACGCGGTCATGGAGGAGAGGCCCGTCGACGACCCCCCGCCGTCCGACCCCCCGTCCGGCGGCCCGCGCCGCATCTCCTAGGAGGGGCGCCGCCCCCGCAGCACGATCTCGTGGCCCGTCAGCTCGATGCCCAGCCGCCGGGCCGCGGCGATCACCGCCTCCTCCAGGTCGGCGTCCTCGAACGCCTCCACGCGGCCCGTGTCCTCGTCGACGAGGTGGTGATGGTGATGGGCCGCGTCGTCGATCTCGTACTGGGCCAGGCCCTGGTCGTCCAGCGAGCGGCGCAGCAGGCCCAGCGACGTGAGCTCGTCGAGCACCCGGTAGACCGATGCCTGCGACCCCACGGCACCGCGGTCGCGCAGACGGTCCACCACGTCCCTGGCCCCCACCAGGCACTGCCCGTCCTCGGCCATCACGGCCACCACCCGGCTGCGCGCGGCCCCGGCGCGCAGGCCCGCCTCGGCCATGCTCCGCTCGGCGCGCGCCAGCCACCGGTCACGCAACGCGGGGTTCACGCCGGCCTCGCGGGAATCACCGGACCCGGCGGAACCAGGTGACGCCGATCGGTCGGGCTTTGTAGCGGCGCGCCGCGCCCATGTACGGCCAGACGCGCCAGGCGTACCGCGTTCCCTTGGCCAGCTTGCGCGGTGGCACCCGGAACCGATTGGCCCGCGGGAACGCGCTGATGACCTTGATGAAGCGGCCGTTCTTCGCCAGCCGGTAGACCTGGACGTTGTACAGCGTGGCGCCGCGGACGCGCCCCCACCTCAGGGTGGGACGGGCCGCGACGCGCGCGCCCGCCTTGGGCCGCAGCAGCCTGGCCCGGTATGTGGGGGGTGCCGACGTGGGCCTGAGCAGCCGCGGCAGCGTGGGGGCCGGCGCGGCCGCGACCGGGGGCCTCCCGGACGACGTACCCGACGGCGACGTGCCCGACGGCGACGTGTCCGACGGCGTCGCTCCCGCCGGGGTCACGGGGGGACGGGGGGTCGCCACCACGGTGTACCCGCGGAACGACGACGGGGCCTCGTGGCCCTCCGCGTCCACCGTGACGACCCGGATCGCCACGGCACCCAGGGGCAGGGACGGGATCGTGAACGGGGACGTCACGCCCGCGTACTCGCGCTGCACGCCGGCCCGCACCTCCACCCGGGCCGTGGCGGTGCCCACCCCGTCGTCGTCGGGCATGGTCCACTGCACGACGGCGGTCTGGCCGATGGCGGCGCGGTCGGCGGGCGCCGTCATTGTCGGCGGCTTCGGCAGATCCGTAACCGTGTACGTCACCGCGACAGGGGTGGCGGCGTTGCCGGCCGCGTCCGCTGCGTTCACGGTGAACGTCTTCGTGCCCCACGTGCGGGGATCCGCCGGGGATCCCGTGTCGAACGCCGCCCCCGACGGCACCGGCCCCGCGGCCGACTCCGGCGACAGCCCGCCGGCCGTCCCGTACGCGGCGCTGACCGCGGCGCCGGCGTCGTAGGTCCTGCCGGCCTCGGGGCGCGTGACGGTGATCGTGGGGGCCACGGTGTCGACACCCGCCACCTTCTCGCCGTTGGGCAGCAGCGCGTAGCCCGTCACGCTCGCGTTCGGCCCGGTGAACGTGGCGGTGCCGCCGAACGGCCCCGCCTCCCCGGGGGCGACCACGTCGCGCGGCGCGGGGCACGCCACCACCAGCCCCGCCGGCGAACACGTGTACTCGATACGGATTGGGACGCGGTACCAGCCGTTGTCGCCGTTCTGCGTGGCGACGTACTCGGGGGTCACGACCGCGTCGACGCGGGCGCTCTGTGCGTGGGCGGCCGACGCCCCGCACAGCGGGGCGATCACGCCGAGCGCGCCGGCGGCCCGCCGCGGGGTAAGGGTGCGCATGACGCGAAAGGCTAATGCATCCGCCCCACCCCGGGGAACCCCGCGGGCGCGTTCTCACGAACGGCCTCAGCGCGGGCGGACCCGGTTCACCGCGGGGCGGGCCGTGTCGCGCCCGCGGCGCCGACGTGCGGCCCGATGCGCCACGCGCTCCGCGTTCCCCGGGCGAGCTGCCATAGGGGCACGCGCCGGCCGCTCGTCCGCGGAAACGCGCTGAGGACCTCCACGAAGCGCCGCCGCGCGCCAGCCGGTGGATCTGGGCGTTGGCGCGCGGCACGGGGGCGGCGACGCGCGATGTGACGGTCCCGGGGCCGGCGCGTTGCGCGGTCGCCGTGGACGAGCGCGCACCCCACCGCGAGGCGGCCTCGGGGAATCCCGGGTCGACAGCGCCGGCCCGCGGGTGGACGTCGTGGACTGCCCGGCCCGTCCGGGCGCGCCGAAGCGGCGGCATGGTGAGCGGCCACGGCCACGGCGCCGCGAGCAGCCGGGCCGGGGGAACACGTGGCGCTCGCCGTGATCGGGGATGCGTGACCCGCGGTTCGCGCCATCCTGGCACTCCCGGCAGTCGGGCGGGACGCCCACGATGATCCCCTCTCGGCGTGCGCGGCGGACGCGGCGCCCAAGGGAGCGAGCACGCCCGGTGCGCCGGCCGCGCCCCGTGGGTGAGGGTGTGCACCGGTCGCCGCTCGTCCATCACCCGCACCCGGGAAACGGCCGGGGCCGTTCCCACGGGATCGTCACCGCACGCGGAACCAGCTGACGCCCACCGGACGCGCGCGGAAGCCCTTGCCCCGGCCCATGAAGGGCCACACCCGCCATACGTACCGCTGCCCCTTGCGGACGACCTTCGCGGGGACCCTCATGCGGTTGGCCCGCGGGAAGCGGCTGGCGACGTGACGGAAGCCGGTCGTGGTGACGCGGTAGAGCTGGACGTTGTACATCCTGGCGCCCCGCACGCGTGCCCACCGCAGCACCGCCCGGCGCGGCACGCGTGCGCCGGGGCGCGGCCGCAGCAATTTGGCGCGGACCGTGGGGAGCCGGGGACCCGGCAGGGTCCTGAGCCCGGGAAGGCGCGTGGCCGCGACCGCCGCCGTGGGCGCGGGGACCGTGAACGCCAGGTCGGCGCTCCATGGGCCGGTGCCGCCCGAGACGGTGGCCTGGCGCACCCGGAACACGTAGGCCCCGGGACCAAGCGGCGCGGACGGGGCCCCGCCGGCGTCGGCGGTCGAGACGGGCCCGGCCACGGGCTGCCCCGAGGAGGTGATGACCCATTGAGACACGGCGCCGTCAGCGCGCTGCCACGCGAACGCGGGGCGCCCGTCGGTGGGGGGCGCGGTCATCTGGGCGCTGGGCGCGTCGGGCGGCGGGGCGCCCGCGGCCGCCGTCACGTTGACCCACGCGGACGCCGCGTTGCGGCCCCGCGCGTCGATGGTGACCACGCGCCAGCGCACCGCCCCCGCGGGCAGGGGGTCGGGCACGATGAAGGGCGACGTCGCGCCGTCGTACTCCACCGACGACCCACCGGGGCCGAGGATCTCGACGCGCGCCCGCGCCGGGCCCGTGCCGTCGTCCGGCGACATCGCCCACGTGAGGGGCGTGGTCAGCGCGACGGTCTGCGCGTTGGCGGGCGCCTGCGTCGCGGCGGGCCCCGGCAGTTCGTCCACGACGTAGGGCACGGAGGCGGTCGCCGTGTTGCCCGCGGCGTCCCGGGCCGTGACGTCGAACGTGCGGGTGCCCCACGTGGCGGCGTCGTCCGCGGTGCCCACCGGCAGGGCGGCCCCCGACGCGACCGTGCCGGTGACGGTCTGAGGGGCCGGGCCGCCGCCCGCAGCGAGCGCGTACGCGGCGGTCACGGGCACGCCGGCGTCGTATGTGCGCCCAGCGGCCGGCCGCGTCACGACGATCTTGGGGGCGACCCCGTCGACCCCCTGCAGCGGCAGGGCGGGTGCCGCCATCAGCCTCACGGAGCGGGGGGTCGCCGCGGGCGCCCCGACCTGCTGGAACGTGGCCGTGCGCACGAACGGCCCGGTGGCCTGCAGCGTGCCGGCCCCCAGCGTCTCGGGCGGGGGGCACGACACGACGACCCATCCCGGCGGGGGCGGACAGGCGTACGTGACGGACACCGGCACCCGGTACCACCCGCCGGCGCCGTTGCCGCCCTCCGCGTACGCGGGCGCCAGGGCGTACTGGAGGGTCTGGGACCCGGCGGGTGCCGTGGCGAGCGCGGTGCCCGCGATCGCGATGGCCGCGGCGCGTCTGGGGAGCGTGGGGTTCATCATCACGACGCTAACCCGAGGCGAACGCGATGTGCATCACGAACCGCGGATTCTTTACGGTAGGGCCATCGGGCCATCACCAACGGTGGCGCGGGTGTGACACCGGCCATTCCGGGAGACGTCCGCCGTGTCCTAGAGTGGCCCCATGAACATCGGAATCCTCACCGGGGGCGGCGACTGCCCCGGCCTCAACGCGGTGATCCGCGGCGCCGTCCACGCGGGCGCCGTCCGTCACGGCCAGACCTACACCGGACTGCGACGCGGCTGGAAGGGGCTGCTCGAGCGCGAAACCATGCCCCTGTCGCGGGAGTCCACGTACCACATCCTCGATCTGGGCGGCACCATCCTGGGCAGCTCGCGCACGAACCCGTACTCGCGCGACGGCGGCCCGGAGGCGGCGGTGGCGTCCATCAAGGCGCTCGGTCTCGACGGGCTCGTGGCCATCGGGGGCGAGGACACGCTGGGCGTCGCCCAGAAGCTGCACGCCGACTTCGACGCGCCCGTCATCGGGGTCCCCAAGACCATCGACAACGACCTGTCGGGCACCGACTACAGCTTCGGATTCTGGACGGCCGTCCAGATCGGTGTCGCCGCGATCGACCGCCTGAAGACCACCGCGCAGTCGCACGACCGCGTGATCGTGTGCGAGGTGATGGGTCGCCACGCCGGCTGGATCGCGCTCGAGTGCGCCCGGGCCTCGGGGGCCGACGCGATGGTGCTGCCCGAGATCCCCATGGGCGTGGACGAGGTGTGCAGCATCCTGCGCCGCCGCCGCGATGCGGGCCAGGACCACGCGGTGGTCGTGGTCAGCGAGGGCGCCCAGTTCGAGGCCCACGAGGGCGAGCAGGAGATCGACGAGTTCGGGCACGTCAAGCTGTCCGACCGCGGGGTCGGCGAGTACCTGGCCAAGGCCATCGAGGACACGATGGGCTGGGAGGCGCGCGCCGTCGTCCTGGGGCACACCCAGCGGGGCGGGACCCCACTGGCGTATGACAGGTCGCTCGGCACGCGCCTCGGCGTGCAGGCCGCCGAGATGATCGCGGCGGGACGCTTCGGGCGCATGGCGTCCCTGCGGGGCGAGGAGGTCACCGACGTGTCCCTGTCGGAGGCGGTGGGCCGCCTGCGCACGGTGCCCGTCGCCGAGGTCGAGAACGCCCAGGTGTTCTTCGGCGAGTCCTGACCCCCCCGCGCGGTTCGTGACGCTTTGGCGCGTGTTCCGTGCCGAAGCGTCGCGGGCGCGGTGCGCCGCTGCTGCTAACCTCGCCAGCCGTGAGCATGGTCATCGTCTGTGAAAAGCCCTCGGTCGCCCGGGATGTGGCGACCGCCCTGTTCGGTCGCGCCGCCAAGAAGGCGGGCGACTTCTGGCAGGGCCCCGACGGCGACGTCGTGGCGTTCGCCGTAGGTCACCTGCTCGAGCAGGTCGACCCCGACCAGTACGACGAGCGCTTCAAGAAGTGGCGCTACGAGGATCTGCCCATCCTGCCGGAGGAGTTCCGGTACAAGGCCCGCGACGCGCGCTCCAAGAAGCAGCTGTCCGCCCTGCACAAGGTCATGGGAGCGGCCGGCGTCGACCTCATCGTCAACGCGTGCGACGCCGGGCGCGAGGGCGAGCTGATCTTCAAGCTCATCCTCCAGGCGGCCCCCAAGAAGGTGCGCGAGTTGCCCGTCAAGCGCGCGTGGTTCAGTTCCATGACGGCCAAGGCCATCCGCGAGGCGTTCGACCACCTGCGCGACGACACCCAGATGCAGCCCCTCGAGCAGGCCGCGCGGGCCCGTTCCGAGGCCGACTGGCTGGTCGGCATGAACGCCACGCGCGCCGCCACCACCCGGGCGGGCTCGATCCGCAAGGTGCTGTCCATCGGACGCGTCCAGACGCCCACGCTGGCCCTCATCGTGGGCCGCGACCGGGCGATCGACGCGTTCGTGCCGGAGGACTTCTGGGAGGTCGAGGGCACGTTCGTGGCCGAAGGCGGCGCCACGTACAAGGGCCTGTGGCACACCGGCGCGACCACTCGAATGAAGACGGCGGCCGAGGCCGAGGCCGTCGTGAACGCCGTCCGCGGCCGCTCCGGCGTCGTCGCGTCGCTCGAGACCAAGCCGCAGGTGGAGCAGCCGCCGCTGCTGTACGACCTCACGACCCTGCAGCGCGAGGCCAACGGGCGGTTCGGGTTCTCCGCGCAACGCACGCTGTCGGCTGCCCAGGCGCTGTACGACCAGTACAAGCTGCTCACGTACCCGCGTACCAACAGCCGCTACCTGTCAGGCGACATCGTCGCCCAGCTCAAACCGACGGCCTCGGCCGTGGGCGCCGCCGCCGCCGTGTACGCCGACGCGGCCCGGTACGTCCTGGGGCTGGAGAAGCTCCCCCTGGGACGCGTGGTGAACGACGCGAAGGTCACGGACCACCACGCCATCATCCCCACCGAGGGCGACCACGACATCGCCGGCCTCGGCCGCGACGAGGCCCGTATCTACGACATGGTGGCGCGCCGCTTCCTGGCCGCGTTCCACCCCGCCGCCCGCTTCGAGCGCACGGTGGTCGAGACGGAGGTCGAAGGCCACGCGTTCCGCAGCCGCGGCAAGGTGATGATCGAGGCCGGGTGGCGCGCCGTGTACGGCGAGCAGGCCGACGAGACCCCCGCGAAGGCCGAGGCCGCCGAGCAGGGCGCCGCCGAGGAGGAGCGCGAACAGTCCCTGCCCGCCCTCACGAAGGGCGCGGCCGTGGACTGCCCCGAAGCCGAATCGCTGGCCAAGCGCACGAAGCCGCCGGCCCGGTACTCGGAGGGCACGCTGTTGCGCGCCATGGAGACCGCCGGGCGCCTGGTGGACGACGACGAGGCCGCGGAGGCCATGAAGGACGCCGGCCTCGGCACCCCCGCCACCCGGGCGGCCACCATCGAGCGCCTGGTCGACGCCGACTACATCGAACGCGAGGGCCGTGCGCTGCGCGCCACCAGCAAGGGCGTGGGGCTCATCACCATGCTGGGCGACCACGTCCTCACCCGGCCCGAGCTCACGGGCTCGTGGGAGCAGCGGCTCAACCGGATTGAGCGCAGTGAGGACACGCACGACGCGTTCCGCACCGACGTCGAGTCGTTCACCCGGGACGTGGTGTCGTGGTTCGCCGATAAGGAGCGCGCCGACCTGCGCGTCGAGCGCAAGGTCCTGGCCCCCTGCCCTACCCCGGGGTGCGAGGGGCAGATCGTGGAGTACCCCAAGAGCTACGGATGCAACACGTACAAGGGCAAGGACGACCCGGGCTGCGGCTACACGCTGTGGAAGACCAACAACGGCAAGACGCTGGCGCTCGAGGAGGCGCTCGAGCACATCGCCGCGGGCCGATCCAGCAAGGACATCCAGGGTGAGCGCGAGACCCTGGGCACCTGCCCCACGCCTGACTGCGGCGGGGACATCATCGAGCGCTCCCGCAGCTACGGGTGCACCAGCTGGAAGAGCCGCACCGAGACCGGTTGCGGCTTCGTGATCTGGAAGAAGGTGCGCGGCGGACCGGAGGTGGACCTGGAGACGGCCCGCGCCATGGTCGCCCGTGGTGAGACGAACGCGGCGCCGGCGCCCAGCAAGGAACCGGTGGGCGACTGCCCCACCGTCGGCTGCGGCGGCCAGATCGTCGAGAACAGCAGGGCCTACGGGTGCACCAGCTGGAAGAGCCGCAAGAATCCCGGGTGCGGGTTCGTGATCTGGAAGCGTGACAAGGGCCACGACGTGACGCGAGAGGAGGCGGCCGAGCGCATCGCGGCCGCGCACGCCGCCGGCGGCGTCACGACGGGACAGGACGACGGCGAGACCGCCCCGGCCCCGGCCCGCGCGGCCCGGTCGGCGCGACCCAAGAAGCCCGCGAGCACCACCCGCACGACGGTCACCAAGCGCTCGGCGTCGTCGCGCGCGAAGGCCACCGCGACCCCCGACCCGGGGGAGTGAGCGCCACCGCCGAGCGGGTGGTGCGCCACCTGCTCGGCACGGCGCGCTGGACGTACTCGCGCTCGACGGGTCCCGGCGGCCAGCGGCGCGACCACGCCGAGACCCGCGCGGAGCTGACGGTCGCGGCGGGCGACCTCGACGGGCTTCCCTCCGCACTCGCCGACCGGATCCGCGACGCCCTCGGCCTCGGCGCGCGCCCCCTGCGGCTGCGCTGCGGCACGCAGCGCAGCCGCGAGACCAACCGCGACATCGTCCGGGCCCGCCTGGTGCGCCGCGTGGAGGCCGCGCTGGCCGGTCCCCCGGCGCGCCGGGTGGCGACGCGCCCCACGCGCGCGTCGGCCCGCCGCCGCGTCGAGGGCAAGCGGGCCCGGGGCGCCACGAAGTCGGCCCGGGGCCGCGTGCATCCGTCGGACGCCGACTAGGACGCGCGCCCGGCACCAGTACAGTGGCCGCACACCCGGACCCAGGAGGAACGATGGACGCCCTCAAGGCCATCCGCCACCGCCGGTCGGTGCGCAGCTACACCGCCGCGCCCGTCGACGAGGAGGACCTCGACCAGATCCTCCGCCTGGCGCTGCTGGCGCCCACGGGCAGCAACGCCCAGGCGTGGAGCCTCGTGGTCGTACGCGACGCCGAACGGCGCCGGGCCCTGGCCGATATCGTCATCCGCGGCGGCGGCGGGTACTTCGCCCAGGTCCGGCCGCCCGCCGAGGGCGCGACCCCCGAGGAGCACGCGAAGTGGGGCGCGGACTACGCCGAGGAGGTCCTCGGAAGCTATCGCGACGTGCCCGTCTGGGTCGTTGGGCTCGTGGTGCCCCGCAACCTGTTCCCCGAGTCGGCGCGCGAAATGGAGCGGCTGTCCGATGTCCAGTCTTTGGCGTTCGCGATGGAGAACCTGTTCGTCGCCGCCCGTGCGAAGGGGCTTGGGACGGTGCCGACCGTCTTCCACTGGTTCGAGGACGCCGCGTTCCGCGCCCTCATGGGCATCCCCGACGACGTCTACTCCCCCGTCATCACCCCCGTGGGGCACCCGACCGCGTTCCCCGAGGGCCTCCCGCCACGGCTGGCGGCGACCCGCCGACCGTGGCGCACGCTGGTGCACGACGAGGCGTGGGGAAACCCCCGCCAGGAGGGCTGATCCCCCCGGGGCGGGGGGGTCGTATTCGACCGCCCGGCAACTCAACTCGAGGCCGGGGAACGCCGAACGGGGGAGCGTGGGCGCGTGTTCGCGCCACCGTTCAACGGTCACCCCGAAGGAGCCGCCCCGCATGGCCAGCGATACACGCACGATGTCCGCCGAGGAGCGCGCCGACGACGCGTACCTCCGTCTGAACCTGGTTCTCGCCGCGGCGCACATGTCGCTGTGGGACATGACCGTCGACGCCGGCAATCCCGTGAGCCCGAACAACGAGTTCATCTGGTCGCAGGAGTTCCGGCACATGCTGGGCTACACCGACGAGAACGACTTCCCCAACCGTCTCGACTCGTGGTCGAACCTGCTGCACCCCGACCACGCCGAGTCCACCATCAACGCGTTCGCCGCCCACCTCACCGACCACACCGGCCAGACCCCGTACGACGTCGAGTACATGCTGCTGCGCAAGAACGGCGAGTACCGCTGGTACCAGGCCTCCGGCGCCACGATCCGCGACGAGCAGGGCGTACCGCTGCGCGTGGTGGGTGGCCTGCGCGACATCCACGAGCGCAAGGTCATGGAGGAGGAGCTGTCGCAGGACCGTCGCGTCGAGGAGATCGGCGCGCAGATGACGGCCCGCGCCGAGCAGCTCGCCGCCGTCGCCCAGGAGAGCACGGCGTCCGCTGAGGAGATGACCAACGTATCTGCCCGCGTGTCGGCCGACGTCGACGCCGGCCGCGCGTCCATCGACGACTGCCTCGAGCGCGCCCAGCAGGGCCGCGCCGCCGTGTCGGCCGCCGCCGGCGCCGCCCAGGAGATGCAGAGCACGGTCGAGGGCATCGCGTCCGAGGTCGAGAAGCTGCGCGCCGCGCTGGAGGAGAACGGTCGCATCGTCGAGGGCATCAACGCCATCGCCGCCCAGACCAACCTGCTGGCGCTCAACGCCGCCATCGAGGCCGCCCGCGCGGGCGAGCACGGCCGCGGTTTCGCCGTGGTCGCCGAGGAGGTCCGCAAGCTGGCCGACACGACGCACAAGTCGCTGAGCGACATCGCGACGCTCAACCAGACGTCGGCCGACGCCATCGAGGCGGTCAAGTCGGCGGTCCTGCAGAGCACCGAGCGAGCCGGCGAGGCCACGCAGCGGACGGTCGAGGCCAACGAGCGCTTCGAGGCGATCGACGCGTCCGTGGGTGAGACCGCCAACGCGCTGAACCAGATCGTCGAGGGTATGGGCGTCGTGTCGCGCTCGTCCGACGAGCTGCGCCAGATGGCCCAGTCGGTGGCGCACGCCGCCGAGGAGATCAGCACCCTCAGGGCCTGATCCGCCGGCGCCCCGGCCGGGATCCCCCGCGGACCCCGCCGGGGCGCGGTGCCCCGCTCCGCGACCGGCGTCGTGCCGGTCCGTGCGGCGTCACGCGCGACCGCCCTCCCGTCGCGCCCGGCGCGGACGCAGCGGTCACGCGACCGCGTCCCGCCACGGGCGGTGGGTGAGTCCCCCGCCCACGGGCGGCGGGAGCAGGGCCGCGACGCGGTTCGCCCCGGGGCCGGCGACAGCGGCGCACCCGGCGGGCGGCGCCCCGGGCCCGCGCGGGCGGCGGGGCCGAGCGTACGGCGCCGTCAGGCGGCCAGGGACTTGGCGGCCGCGACCACGTCGGCGATGGGGTGCGCCACCCCCCGCACTCCCACCGCGCCCCCGTCGATGAGGCGCAGCAGTGCGTCGACCGCGGCGGGCCAGAACTGGGTGCCGCTGCAGCGGCGGATCTCGGCCGCCGCGCCCCCCGCGTCGACCACCCCCTTGTACGCGCGCACGGATGTCATCACGTCCCACGCGTCGGCCAGCGCGATGACCCGCGCCTCCTCCGGGATGTCCTCGCCGGCCAGCGCGTCGGGGTAGCCGCGACCGTCCCACCGCTCGTGGTGGCCCCGCACCCACGTCGCCTGCTCGGCCGACAGGACGTCCGCGACGATCTGGGCGCCCACCACCGGATGGCGCGTGACGAGCGCGAACTCCTCGGCGGTCAGCCGCCCGGGCTTGAACAGGATGCGGTCGGGCACGGCGATCTTGCCGACGTCGTGCACCAGCCCGGCCTCGCGCAGGGCGGTGACGCGCTCCGGCCCCCAGCCGAGGGCGGTGGCGATCTGCACCGCCAAGTCCGCCACGCGGATGGAGTGGCGCTGCGTGTGGGGATCGCGGGCGTCCACGGCCCAGGCCAGCGCGCGCATGCCTCGCAGGCTTGGGCCCTCGGCGGTGAGGGCCGCCTTGCGCGCGAACACCTGCTCGGCCAGCGTGAACGAGTACGACACGCAGCGGTTGCCGCCCGAGATCTTTCCCCAGTGAAGGGCGACCTCGGCCTGCTGGCGCAGCTCCTCGACGGTCTCGGCCTGCGAGCTGCCCAGTTCCGATACGCCCAGCGTGGCGCCGACGCGGCCCACGAGGCCGAACGCCCCGTCCGCGACGGCGCGGCGCGCCGCGCGCGCGGTGTCGAATGCGTCCTCGATGGACCCGCCGGGGATCAGCCAGCCGAACTCCTCGCCGCCCAGGCGCCCCAGGACGTGGTCGGACCCCGCCGCGGCGCGCAGCCGGTCGGCCACCTCGGCGAGGACGCGGTCCCCCTCGACGTGACCGTGGTTGTCGTTGACGCGTTTGAAGCCGTCCAGGTCGACCAGCACCAGCGCCAGCGCGGAGCCGCGCTCGCGCGCCGCCGCGAACTCGCGGTCCAGCGACCCGAAGAACGCCCGGTTCGACAGGAGGCCGGTGAGCGGGTCGTGGTCCAGGTCGGGCTTCGCGGATCCTGCGTGCCCGGCCACGGCGATGGACGCGACCTGGCAGAAACGGTCCAGCAGCCGTTCCACGGCGCCCCGGTCGCCCCGACCCACCGAGACGGCGACCCTCCCCCACAGCCCTCCGGCCACGCGTAGGGATGCCGAGGCGACGTCGTCCGCGGGCCGCGTCGCGCGCATGAGGGTCTCGGCGGCGGCGCGTGGGTCGGCGCCGGGGGCCCGTTCCCCGGTGCGAGGAGCGCCGTGACCGGCCCGGGCGACCACGGTCAGCCCTCGCGCGTCCGCGCGCAGCACGGCGGCGGCGGGCGCGCCGGTGAGGGCCATCGCCTCGCGCGCCAGCACCGCCGCGATGTCGTTGCCCGCCGCCTGCGATGCTCCAGCCAGACGGGCCAGCGCGTCGGCGATGCGCTCCTGCGCGTTGCGGGGGCGGACGCCCAGCAGGAACCCCGACGGGCGGCCCGCGTCGTCGAGGCTCGCCGTCAGGTGCGCCACCACCACGGGAGCGCCGGCCGGGCCCATCACGAACGCGTCGGCCGCGCGCCCCTCGCGGGTGGCACGGGCGAACAGGGCCGAGATGCGGGCCGCGTCGCCTCCCAGGAGCGTGTCGTGCGTGGCCCGCAGGCCCACCAATGCCTCCCGCTCGCACCCCGCCATGCGGCACAGCGCGTCGTTCACCTCGGCGATCGTGCCGTCGGGGCGCACCACGGCCGCCCCCATCGGCATCGCCTCCAGCATCGAGCGCATGGGCGTCGCGGCGGGGACGGCGGGGGGCTCCGGCCTGCGCGGCCGCGCGGCCTCGAGGCGCAGCACGACGTCGCCGGGCTCCGCGTCCGCCCATGCGTAGTCGGCCGCGCCGGCATCCAGGGCTGCCCGGGCGGCGGCGACGTCGCCCGGCGGCACCACGGCCACGACGGGCACATCCTCGGGGAGCCCCCAGTGGGGCCCCCGGCCGGCCGTCGGGGGCCACTGGGCGACGGCCGCGTCGGGGCCGCGCTCCTCGGGGCTTGGCGTCGCGGCGCGCACGTCGAGCCCTGCCCGGGACGCGGCCGCCGCGATGGCGGCCCTCAGGCGGGGTTCGTCGACGAGCACGGCGATCTGGCGCAGGCCGGCCCGGTGAGTGCTTGGGGGCATCGCCGTCCCGGTCGGCCGCTTCGTGGCATTCTTGAGGGCCCGGTCCGCCGGATGCGGAATTTGGCACCTCCACCACGACCGGAAGCCCGATCTGAGCGACATCCCACCTCCCACCGGCGGCCCGCCCCGCCGCCGCCCGCCGCGGCTTCGCCGCCTGTACGCCGTCCCCACGCGGAGTCGCTGGCGCACACGCATCTTCGGCGAGCCCCTGGGCTGGGGCTCCGAGGAGGATCAGCTGCTTCCGCGGCGCCTGGCCCTGCCCGTATTCGCGTCCGACACCCTGTCGTCGGTGGCGTACGCGGCGGAGGCCGCGCTGGTCGTGCTGCTGGCCGCGTCGCTGGCCGCGTACCGCTCCATCATCCCCATCGCGCTCGGCGTCACCGTGCTCATGGCCCTCGTCGTGCTGTCGTACCGTCGGACGATCGCGGCGTACCCGCAGGGCGGCGGCGCGTTCACCGTCGCAACCGCGAACCTGGGCCGCGTGCCGGGCCTGATCGCCGCTGCGGCGCTGGCGGTGGACTACGTGCTGACCGCCACCGTGTCGGTCGCCGCGGCCGTGTTCGCGATCACGTCCGCGTTCCCCCGCCTGCACCCCGTGCGGCACGAGGTGGCCGTGCTGTGCGTGGTCGCGCTGGCCGTCATCAACCTGCGGGGTTTGCGGCAGACGGGCCGCGCCGTGGCGGTTCCCGTGTACGGGTTCTTCGTCATGCTGGTGGCCACGATCGTCTGGGGCGTGGTGCAGCAGACGCGGGGCACGCTGCCGGACGCCACCGTGGACACCCACCTGCCCGTCGGCGTGGCCGCCTCGGCCGGCGCGCTGGTGCTGCTTCGGGCGTTCGCGTCCGGCTGCAGCGCGCTGACGGGTATCGAGGCGGTCGCCAACGGCGTCGGCGCGTTCCGCCACCCCCAGGCGCGCAACGCGTGGACGACGCTCGCGGCCATGGCGGGCGCCGTGGCCGCGCTGCTGCTGGGGGTCTCGTGGCTGGCGTACGAGACCCGGGCGCTGCCGTCGACCACGACGTCCGTGCTGGCGCAGGTGGGCGAAGCCGTGTGGGGCACGCACGGCGCCGGCTCCGTCGGCTACTACGCGCTCCAGCTGTTCACGGTCAGCATCCTGCTGCTGGCGGCCAACACCGCGTATCAGGGGTTCCCCCGCCTCCTGGCGTCCGTGGCCGCGGCGGGCTCCGCCCCACGCTGGTTCCAGTACATGGGCGACCGCCTCGTGCTCTCGAACGGCGTGGTGGCGCTGAGCGTGCTCGCGGTCGTGCTGCTGCTGGCGTTCGACGTGCGCGTGGACACGCTCATCCACCTGTACCTCGTGGGGGTGTTCCTCGCCTTCACGCTGTCCCAGGCGGGCATGGTGGTGCACTGGACGCGGCGGGCGGGCACGCCGGGCGCCCTGACCGGGCGGATCGTGAACGGTGCCGGTGCGCTCGCCACGGGGCTCGTGCTGCTGGTCATCATCGCCGCCAAGTTCACCGGCGGCGCGTGGGTGGTGCTCCTGGCGATCGGCGCCCTGGTGGTGCTGGCCATCGTCGTGGGCCGCCATTACCGGGGTGTCGAGAGGGCCGTGCTCGCCGAGACGCCGGACCTGCCGCCCGCCACGCCGGGGTCCGTGGTGGTGCTGGTGGACGTACTGGACGAGCACACCGCGTCGGCCGCCCGCGCGGGGACCGTGCTGGCCGCGGGCCGCGGGCGGCGCGCCGTCCACGTGGGCTCGCGCGACCGCTGGCAGGCGCTGTCGCACGCATGGGGCCGCGAGCCCTCCATCGAGTTGCCGCTGACCCCGCTGGCGTCCGTCTACGGGGACGGCCCGGACGCCGTCGCCATGCACCTGCGCGCCCTCGCCGACGGCGACGGGGCGCCGCTGGTGGCGGTGCTGCCGCGTCCCCGCCACGCGCTCACGTTCGGGTCCCTGCGGCGCCGCGTTTTCTGGCGGCGGGTGCGCCGCCGCCTGGAGCGCGAACCGATGGTGGCCGTGGCCGAGATGTCGCACTCCATCTCGGGCGGCTGGTGGGAGGCCGACCATGTCACGGGGCTCGTGGCCATGGCTCGCCCATACGCCCCCGCGCGCCGCGCGCTCGCGTTCGCCCAGGCGTTCGGCGGCGAGGCGACGTGGGCGGTGCACGTCGCGGGCAGCGAGCAGGAGGCGGAGGCCGCGGAGGAGTGGCGGCATGAGGTCCCCGCGCCGCTGGAGGTCGTGGAGTCGGCGTACCGCGACCTCGGGGCCCCGATGCTGGCGGCCGTGCACGACGTGGTGAGCGCCGATACCACCACGGCCTGCCTCTTGGTGGTGCCCGAGGTCCAGGTGGCTCTGCGGCGCTTCCGCTGGCTGCACAACCAGCGCACCGCCATCCTGCGGCGCGCCCTGGCCGACGAGGACCGCACGCTCGTGATGACCCTGCCCTACCCGGTGAACATCTAGCCCCACCCGGTGGACGTCCGGGAATCCCGCTCCACGCGGGCGTTTCCTCGTTGCACCCACCCCCGGCACATGCGAACATACGTTCGTATGATCGTCTGCGCGCTCATTCCCCGCCTGCCGCTGCTCATCGCGCTGCGTCACGCGCGGCGGCCGCCCGACGCTGTCGCCGCGCTGGGTCCCGCCCCGGGCGATCCGCAGATCATCGGCACCCCCACCGCCGCCGCCGCCGCGCACGGCATCCGGGACGGCCTGCGCGTGGGCGAGGCCCTCGCCCGCTGCCCACACCTGGAGATCATCCCCCCCGACCCCGCCGCCGTCGCGGCAGAACACGAACGCTTGTTATCTTCACTGGAGAACATCGGTGCCGCTGTCGAGGCCGGGGTCGAGGGCACCGCGTACTTCCGTGCCGCCGGGCTGGAGCGCCTGTACGGCGGCGTCGGCGGCGTCGTCGCGCGCACCCGGCGCGCCCTGCCGGTGGGCCTCGGCGGCCTGGTGGGGGCCGCGCCCACGCGATTCACCGCGCTTCAGGCCGCGCGCACCGCCTCCCCCCGCGAGCCCCGCGTGGTGCCGCCGTGCGACGCGGCCGGTTTCCTCGCCCCCCTGCCCGTGGAGGAACTGCCGCTGGATCCCCGTACCGCCGCCGGCCTGCGCGACCTCGGCATCCGCCGCGTCGGCCAGCTGGCCGCGCTGTCGCACCGCCACGCCCTGGAGCGCCTGGGGTTCGCCGAGGTGCACGCGTGGTACGCGGCCCGCGCCGGCGACGACCGCCCGCTGCGCCCCCGCACGCCACCCGGCGAGCTGCACGCGCACATGGGCTTCGCCGACCCCGTGGGGTCGCTGCCCACGCTGCAGGCGGCGATGCGGCTGCTGCTGGGCGATCTCGCCGGCGCCGCCCGGGCTCGCGGCACGTCCCTGCGCACGCTCACGCTGCGCGTGATGCTGGAGGGCAACGGTTCATGGAGCCATACCGTCACGCTGCGCGAGGCCACGTGCGACCCGGCGCGGCTCGCCACCGCGTGCCTGCGGCTGCTGGAGCGTGTCACCGCGCCCGCCACGGCCGTCGAGGTCCGCGGCGACGCCTCCGGCGGGCCCGCCCACGGGCAACTGTCGGTGCTCAGCATCGGCGCCGACGAACGAGCGCGCCGCATGGACCAGGCCGCCGGGCAGGTCAGGGCGCGCCTGGGAGACGATGCGCTGATGCGCGCCGTCGAGATGGAACCCCGGTCACGACTCCCGGAGCATCGATGGGCGCTCGTCCCCTTCGATACCTCTCCCCACCCCGGCCCGTCCGCGTAGTCGCGGGGCCCACGGGCGTCCCGTGCGCGGTGCTGGCCGACGGCCGGCGGCGCGCGGTGGTGGCCGTGCGCGACGAGTGGCTGGTCCAGGACCGCTGGTGGACCGACCAGCCCGTCGACCGCCACTTCTTCGAGATCGTCCTCGAGCCCGGCCGCGTCGTCACGGTGTACCGGGACACGCGGGCCGACGCGTGGTTCGGCTACTGACCCTCCCCGTGCGGCCGCAACGCCCACATGGCCACGGCCGCCGCCGTGGCGGCGTTCAGCGAGCTCACGCCGCCCGCCATCGGGATGCCCGCCACCACGTCCGCGCGGTGCGTCAGCGTGCGCGGGCGCACCCCCGGGCCCTCGGCGCCCACCACCAGCGCGAGCCGCCGCGGGGGGTCCGCAGCCATGGCGTCAAGCGTTGTTGTGTTATTCGTTGGAGATAACACAACAACCACGAATCCGACGTTTCGCAGCCATTCGACGGCGTCGCCCCAGTCGCGCACGCGTGTCCACGGCACCTGGAACACCGTGCCCATCGAGACGCGCACCGCACGGCGGTACAGCGGGTCGGCGCAGCGGTTGCTCACCACGACGCCGTCGGCCCCGAGGGCGGCGGCCGACCGGAACACCGCGCCGACGTTCGACGCGTCGGCGAGGTCCTCCAGCAGCATCAGCCGGCGCGCACCCCGCGCCACGTCCGCAAGGCTCCGTGGGTCGGGGCGTTCCATCGACGCAAGGGGACCGCGGTGCACGTCGAACCCGGCGACGGCTCGCATGACGGCCGGGCCGGCGGTGTAGACGGGTACCCCGGCGGGCGCGAGCGCCGCGGCGTCCGCGGCCGTACCCGGGGGCACGAGGAACGCGCGGACCCGGTGCCCGGCCGCGATCGCCCGCCGGGCCACCGTCGCGCCCTCGGCGATGTACAGGCCCTCGGCCGCCTCCCGGGAGCGGCGCAGGCCGGCGTCGGTGAGCGTCGTGAACTCGGCCACCCGGGGGTCGGCGGGATCGTCGATGGGAACCACGCGGGGATCGGGCATCCCCACAAGCGTAGGCTCGGTGCAGAGCGGAGGCAGGACGCCGCGGTCCGCGCGCGGACCTCCACCCCACCGCCCGCCACCCACACGGACACGAAGGAGCCGCCCTCATGGCCACGCACCCCCCCAAGTTCGACCTCTCCGGCAAAACCGCACTGGTGACGGGCGCGTCCGCGGGCCTGGGCGCGGCGTTCTGCCGCGCGTTCGCCGACGCGGGCGCGAACGTGGTGATGGCCGCCCGCCGGGTCGAGCCGATGGAGACGCTCGCCGCGGAGATCGGCACCGAGCGCGTGCTGGTGCGCCCGTGCGACGTCACCGACGAGGAGCAGGTCAATGCCCTGGTCGACGCCGCCGTCGACCGCTTCGGCGGCCTCGACGTGGCGGTGGCGAACGCCGGATCGGTGCCCGAGGGCTGGGCCGTGCCGGAGCGCCTGCCGGCCGACCTGTTCCGCCAGTCCATCGACATCAACCTCACCGGCACGTTCATCACCGCGGCCGCGGCGGCGCGCCACATGCTGGCCCACGGCGGCGGCTCGATCATCATGATGTCGTCCATCGCCGGCGTGGGGGCGCACCGCAACACGCCGATCGCGTACGCGGCGGCCAAGGCCGCCACGTCGCACATGGCCCAGTACCTCGCGGTGTCGTGGGGTGACCGCGGGGTCCGCGTCAACGCCATCGGCCCGGGCTGGTTCCCCAGCGAGATGACCGCGCAGGCGCTGTCGGTGCCGGTCGTGAAGCAGCACCTGGAGAGCCAGACCGCCCTGGGCCGCCTGGGCGACCCCGGCGAGCTGGTGGGCGCGATGCTCCTGCTGGCCTCCGACGCGGGCAGCTACATCACGGGCCAGACCATCATGGTGGACGGCGGCATGTCGGCGTCGGCGGGCAACAGCGCGTTCCCGGACGAGCTGCACGACATCGTGGAGCAGGTCATGCCGCACGGCCTGGGCCAGCGCGTGAAGCCGGCGCACGGCGCCCCGGCCGAATAGGGGAGGCGGCTCCGGGCCCCCGCGCGGGGCCCGGAGCCGACGTCGCGGGAACCTACGGCGTCGCGGTGATGCGGTCCGTGGGGCCCGGGGTGTACGGATCGTTCGCGGCCAGGTACGTCGCCAGCGAGTCGATGTCGAGCCCACCGTAGTACTTGTCGGTGCCCGCGGCGAGCGTCGCGAAGCCGTCGCCACCGTCCGACAGGAACGAGTTCATCGACACCCGGTACGAGGCGGCCGGGTCGAGCGCCACCATCGGGGTGGCCGGGTCGGCATCGGCGTCGACCATGACCGAGCCGGGACGGACCGCGTCGCCGGTGCCCGCCGCCGCGGCCTTGCTCCAGGTGTACGTGAGGCCCGAGACCTGCAGGATCTTGTTGGCGGTCTCGTTGCGCCCGTTCCACTGCTCGTTGAGCACGTCGAGCACCTGCTGGCCCGTGAGCGTCTTCGAGACGACGTAGTTGTTGAACGGCTGCACCGTGAACGCGGCGCCGAACGTCACGTTGCCGGATGCGTCCTCCAGCAGGTCGGCGCGGATGCCGCCCGGGTTCATGAACGTGATCTGCACCTTCCGCCCGCCCGCGGGCACCGCGGACGCGTCGGCGCGCTGCGCGTCGGCGATCAGGTTGCCCAGCGGCGACTCGCCGTCGGCGTCGTTCGCGCGGCTGACGGAGTTGACCGCGTCGACGGGAGCGACGCGGCCCAGAACGCGGTTGGCGATCGGCGCCACGAGCACCCTGTACTTCTCGATGAGCGCCGTGATGTCGGCCCTCGGCGTGACATCCGCGTTCGTCACGATGACGTTGCGCGCCAGCACGGACGGCCGCACCACGTCCTTCGTGCGCGGGTCGAGCTGAAGCTGGATGCTGGTGACCAGGCGTCCCGCCGACGACGCACTCGTGACGCGTCGCGGGTTGCCGGCCGGGTCGCTCACGACGCAGTTGTAGGCCTGGTGGGTGTGACCGGTGATGACGACGTCGACGGCCGGCGAGACCTGTTTGGCGATCTCGATGCCCGGACCGGTGACGCCGGCGCAGCCGTCGTACTGCGTGGCGTCGGCCGGCACGCCGCCCTCATGCATCAGCACGACGATGGCCTGGACCTTGCGCCGCCGCAGCTCGGGCACCAGCGCGTTGATCGTCTCGACCTCGTCCGTGAACGTCAGGCCCTGGATGCCGGCCTTCGTGACGATGTTGGGCGTGTCCTCCAGCGTCACGCCGATGAAGCCGACCTTGACGCCACGCACGCTCTTGACGGTGTAGGGCGGCAGCACGGTCCGCCGGCTGCCGGAGTAGAACGTGTTGGCTGCGAGATACCGGAAGTCGGCGCCCGCGAACGGGGCGGCGGGATCGGGGCAGGAGTTCTGGTTGTCGGCCCCCTCACCGTCGGGCAGGCAGCCGCCGTACTGCATGCGCTGAAGCTCGCGGTAGCCCTCGTCGAACTCGTGGTTGCCGACGCTGGCGACGTCGAGCTTCATGAGGTTCATCGCCTCGATGGTCGGCTCGTCGTGGAACGCGGCCGACAGCAGGGGCGTGGCGCCGATCAGGTCGCCGGCGCCGACGGTGAGCGTGCTGGCGCCCCGGGCCCTTGCCTCGGCGCGGAGGCGGTCGAGGTGGGTCGCGAGGTACTCCGCACCGCCGGCGGGCGTCGTGTTGATGCGGCCGGACGAGCTCGTGGCGGGCACCTTCTCCAGCTGGCCGTGGAAGTCGTTGATGGCCAGCAGGTCCAGGTTCACCAGGCGCTTCGTGTGGGGCTTGCCCTTCACGGCCAGAGCCGAGGGGGTCGCCGCGAGGGCGGCCGCGGCGGCGGCCAGCGCGACGACGCGACGTCGGGGCAGTCGCATTGGTGGTGGGCTCCCTTGGTTGGGGGGGTCTGTGGCGTGCGCAGGCTAGCCATGCTCCCGGCGGAGTTCCGCAACCATCGGACGAAATCCGGTCACACGTTTCTCACAGGTTCGCCCGGCCCCCGGCGAGGCGGCGCCGCAGCAGCTCCTCGTCCACCCGGTACTTGAACACCTTGCGGCCGTCGAGCACCCCGGCGGGGATCTGCTCGCGCCACCGCCCCTCCAGCGCCGGGTCGCCGTCGATGTGCACCCACTCCACCCGCAGCCCCAACTGCGGCGCCAGGCGGTCGAGAACCGCCTTCGCGTCGTCGCACAGGCAGCAGCCGTGCGCGGTGTAGACCGTGAGGGTGTGGCCGTTCTCCACCGGTGCAGCGTGCCACGCCGGCGGACGGCCCGCCCGCCGGCCACCGACCGGCACGCTTTCGGCACACATTGCGGGTTTCACGGGCGTCGAGCGTGTGCGAACATGTGTTCGTGTCATACGTCGAGCTTCACGCCCACTCCGCGTTCAGCTTCCTCGACGGGGCGTCGTCCCCGCAGGAACTGGTCGACGCCGCCGCGACCCAGGGTCACACCCACCTGGCGCTCACCGACCACGACGGGCTGTGCGGGTCGCTGGAGTTCGCGCACGCGGCGCGCGACGCGGGCGTCGTGCCCATCACAGGGGCTGAGTTGACGCTGGACGACGGCACCCACATCACGCTCATCGCCCGCACCGGCTCCGGGTACCGCAACCTGTGCCGGCTCGTCACGCGCGCCCACGCGCACACCCGCGACTCTCGCGACCGGCGGGCCACCGACCCCGCCCTGCCCGCCGCCACGCTGGAGGCCCACGCGGACGGGCTCATCTGCCTTACCGGATGCCTCCAGCGTGGGCACGTCAGCGCGCCGCTGCGCGGCGGCGACCCGGGCGAGGCCCGCGCGCGCCTTTCCCGGCTACGCGGCTGGTTCGGCCCCGGCGGGGTATACGTGGAGATCCAGAACCCGCTCACGCGCGGCGGACGGGCACACGCCCGCGCGCTCGCCTCCCTGGGTGACGTGGCGCGGGTGCCCGTCGTGGCCACCGGCAACGTCCACGCCCACCACCCCCGCCGGGCGCTGCTGCAGGACGCGTTCGTCGCCATCCGCCACCGCCTCACGCTTGACGCGTCGGAGGGCGTGCGGCGAGGCAACCGCACGGCCGTGCTCCGGTCCCCCGCGGACACGGCCGCGGCGTTCCGTGACTTCCCCGGCGCCGTCGGGGCTACCCGCGCCATCGCGGAGCGCGTCGAGTTCGACCTCACCCGCGATCTCGGCTACGCGTACCCCGACTTCGCGTCGGGGCGGCCCGGCGAGACGTCGTCGGCGGCGCTCGCGCGCATCTGCGCGTACGAGCTCGGGGCCCGCTACCCCAACGCCCGCAAGCGCGCCGACGCCCGCCGGCGGCTCGACCACGAGCTCGCGCTCATCGATCACCACGGCCTGGCGGGATTCTTCCTGCTGCACCGCGAGATTCTCGAGCTGGCCAGGGAGGTCGCCCTGGAGGTCCGCCCCGCCGGCTCGGCCCGCCGCTGGCTGCCGCCCGGGCGCGGGCGCGGGTCATCCGTGGGCTCCATCGTCTGTTACCTCACCGGGCTCTCCCACATCGACCCGGTCGCGAACGGCCTGTTCCTGGGCAGGTTCCTGAACCGCGACATGGCGTCGGTGCCCGACATCGACCTGGACTTCCCGCGCGACGTGCGCGAGCGGCTCATCGCCGAGATCATCGCCCGCTACGGCAACGAGCACGCGGCGCTGGTGGCGGCGTTCCCCACGTTCCGCACACGCATGGCCATCCGCGAGCTGGGCGGGGCGCTCGCGCTGCCCGAGGGCGACATCGAGCGACTGGCCCGCATGGCCGACGGCTGGTCCCGCCCCTCCGAGCTCGCCGACGACCTGCGGCGCCTGCCCGACGCCGAGCAGAAGCTCGGGTCGTCGCGCTGGCGGGCGCTGGCGTTCCTGGCTGCAGAGGCGGCCGGGCTCCCCCGGCACCTGTCGCAGCACTCGGGGGGAATGGTCATCAGCGCCCAGCCGCTCGTGGAGTTGGTGCCGGTCGTGCCCGCCGCCTTCCCGGGCCGTCAGATGTGCCAGTGGAACAAGGACTCCTGCGCCGACGCGGGGTTCGTGAAGATCGACCTGCTGGGGCTGGGGATGCTGTCGGCGGTCGAGGAATGCGTGGACCTCATCGCCCGCTGTCGCGGCGAGCGCATCGACCTGTCGCGCATCGACTTCACCGACACTTCCGTCTACCGCGAGATCCAGAACGCCGACACGGTCGGCACGTTCCAGATCGAGAGCAGGGCGCAGATGCAGAGCCTGCTGCAGACGCGCCCCGAGAACCTCGACGACCTCACCATCCAGGTCGCGCTCATCCGCCCGGGCCCGGTGTCGGGCGGCGCCGTGCACCCGTACGTCAAGCACCGCCGGGCTCGCCGGGCCAACCCCGGCTTCGAGCCGCCATACGACCACCCGCTGCTGGCGCCCGTGCTGCGCGAGACGCTGGGCGTCGTGGTGTTCCAGGAGCAGGTGCTCGAGGTGGCGATGGCGCTCGCCGGGTTCACCGCGGGCCAGGCCGAGGGGCTGCGCCGGGCCATGAGCCGCACCCGCAGCCGCGAGGCGATGCTGCGCATGTGGGGCGAGTTCCGCGACGGGGCCCGCGCGCGAGGCGTGGACGACGACGTCATCAGGACCGTGTTCACGAAGCTCGTCGGCTTCAGCAACTTCGGGTTCCCCAAGGCCCACTCTGCGGCGTTCGCCGTCCTGGCGTACCAGAGCGCGTGGCTACGCCGATACCATCCGGCGGAGTTCCTCGCGGCATTGCTCAACGCCCAGCCGATGGGTTTCTACCCCCCCGCCAGCCTCATCCGCGATGCGCAGCGCCGCGGCGTGACGGTGGTGGGGCCGTGCGTCAACCGCGGCGAGGCGCACTGCATCATCGAACCCGTCGCCGCGCCGGTGCGGCTGGCAACCACCCCGCGGGGATGGCGGGTGCGCGTCGGCCTGGGATACGTGCGCGAGGTGCGCGCCGACGCCGCCGCGAGGCTGGTGGGCGAGCGGTACGCGAACGGTCCGTTCCGCGACCTGGCCGACCTGGCGGCGCGCTGCGACCTGCGCCGCGAGCAACTGGCGCAGCTCATCCGCAGCGGGGCGTGCGACGCGTTCGGCGAGCCGCGGAGGCGCATGGCCTGGCACCTGTCCAGCCTCACCCGGCCGCAGGCCACCGGCACGGGACGCGCGCTGCAGCTGGCGCTGCCACTGCCCGTGCCCGACGCACCAGACCTGGCCGAGCCCGACCGGTTCGAACGAGTGGTCAACGACTACGAGACCATGGGGCTGTCGGCGGGCTGGCACCTGATGGCGCTCACCCGGCCCCACCTGCCCTCCGAGGCGGTCTCGGCTGCCGCGCTGCGCGACCTGCGCGACGGGGCCACCGTGACCGTGGCGGGGATGGTCACGGCCCGTCAGCGGCCCGCCACGGCCGGAGGGATCGTGTTCATGCTCCTGGAGGACGAGACGGGCCTCATCAACGTGGTGGTCCATCCCCCGGTCTACGAGGCCCACCGGGCGCTGCTGCGCGCCGAGCCGCTCGTGATCGTCCGCGGGCGGCTGCAGCACCGGGAACGCACCATCAACGTCATCGCCGCGTCGGTCGCCCCCTGCCCGGTGGCCCCCGAGAGGACGTCCGAGGCCGACGACGCGGCCCGCGTGCGGGCCGCGGTGCCCCCGGGCCAGCACTTCGGCCGGGGCCGGCGATGAGCGCCGCCACCCTCCGTGACGACACTGTGGTCCGCGACGGCGTCCGCCCCGCCCCGACCCGACGGCCCCCGAAACAGCAGGGACGCATGAACCCGCCGCCCGTGACGCCCCCTGGGCCGCCCGCCGCATGGCCGTCGCGCGACGACGTCGCAGCCCACGGACGCGCCGGGCGGATCTCCGCGTACGTCGACGCGACGTGTTCGTGATGGCGGCGATCGCGCCGTCGACGCCGAGGAGCCACGGGCCGCCGCACCTCTGCTGGGCACCGGCCTGGCCACCTACCTCGCGCACGTCTTCAGCGAGATGATCGGCCACCACCTCGGCACGGGAGCAGGGGGCACGCGCCCGCCCGGGACGCGGCGCACGGGTGTGGTTCGCGCGGCCCATCAGCACGTCCGCGGCGTTCCCGGCCGCCGCGCTCGCGACCTCCCGGGCGGGATGGGTCGAGGGCCGGACGGCGCTCGTGCCGCCATCGCGGCCTGGGCCGGGCTACTGGCGCTGCCGGTCACGGTGCTGTCCCGGGCGCCGGGCCGCACGAGTTCGCGGCGGGGTTCGCGCGGGCGGCGGCTCGTCGTCGCCGTGGAGGTCCTGCTGGAGCACTGAGGCCGCGCCCCTACCGGCAGGCACCCCCGCCGGACAGGCGCCCCACGACGGCCCGGGCCACGTCGGCGATGAACGCCTCCGACGCCCCCGAGTTGCTCCAGCCCATCACGCTCAGCACGATCGGCCCCCGCGGCGCGTACACGATGCCCGCGTCGGCCTTGATCTCGGTTGTGTACCCCGTCTTGTGGGCGACCGGCATGGACGCCGGGACGCCGGCGACGATCTTCGAGCGATCGCGCACCGACAGCAGCCGCCGCGTGATCTCCCGGCGCGTCACCATCGGCCCCACCCCCATGCGCCGCACGGGCCCGCGCCCGATGGACGCCTGATGCAGACCCACCATCAGCGTCGCCAGGTCGTACGGCGTGGCGACGTAGTTGGTGTAGAGCTCCGGCTGGGCGAGCGCGTCGACCGGGATGCGTTCCTGGTCGATGATGTACGGCCGCCGCACCAGCGAACGGGTCATGCCCGCCGCCCGCATCGTCGCGGTCACCCCGGCCGCGCCGGCGAGCGCGTCACCGCCGCCCTGCATGCCCAGCACCTGGTTGGCCGCGACATCGTCGGAGTCGATGATCATCCGGTCCAGCAGCGCGGCGGGCTCGCCGTGCGGGCGGCGCACCGCGTCCAGCAGGATCGCCGCCTTCAGCGTGCTGGCCGCGGGGAACGGCGCCCCCGCGTTGACCGCCGCTCCGCACCCCGTGACGAGGTTGCGCGCGTAGATCCCGTTGACGAACGGCGCCCCGGCGCTCAGCGCCTGGACGCGGCGCTGAAGGACCCGGTCGACGCGCCCGCGCGACGTGCCGGCGGTGTGGGCGCGCGCGGGGAGCACCCACACGTCGTGCACGCCAGAGGCCCGTGCGCCGCGGAGGCCGACCGCCCTGACCCTCACCCGCCAGTGGCCCGAGGGCAGCCGCACCGCGAGCCGGCGGGGTCCGGGGCGCACCCGCAGGGCCGGCAGCGCCCTGCCGTCCACCGTGGGCACGAGCAGGCGCGTGCCGCCCCCGGTGCGCACCGCGATGGAGCCGTACACCACGGGGGCGGGGGCCACGACGGGCGCGGCGGGGATCACGGCACGCCCCGTCCCGCGGCGCGCAGAACGCCCGCCGTCCCCGCCCCGGCGTCGAGACGCCGGCCCGCCCGGGGGTCAAGTGCTCCCGGTCCGGCGCCGATCACTAGGGCATGACGGGACGGACCCTGGCACGGATGCTGATGTTCGCGGGCGCGCTCACCGCCCCCGCGGCCGGAGCCGCGGGCGCGCCGAAGACCGCGAAGCAGGTGGAGGTCGGCGCCGGCGTGGTGCAGGCCACGAACGCGGTCCGCGCCAAGCACGGCCTTCCCCGCCTCCGCCCCGTTCGGACGCTCGCGCGGGCCGCGACCCGACACAGCACGTACCTGGCGACCACGGGCGAGTTCCGGCATGAGGACGCCGCCGGGCGCCCGTTCTGGGCCCGCATCATCAAGGCGGGCTACCCGCGCAACGCCACGATGGCCGAGAACATCGCGCAGACCGCCGGCTGTGGACCCGCCAGCGTCGCCCAGGCCATGCGGATGTGGATGAACAGCGCGCCCCACCGGGCGAACATCCTCAACCCCAAGCTGCGCGCGATCGGCGTGGGAGCGGTCGCGAACGCCGACTGCACCGAGGTCTACTTCACGGTCGATTTCGGTTCGTCGACGAGGGGTCGTTAGCCCCGCCCCGCCCCCCGGCCGCACCTCCCGCCCGGTCAGGTCTGGAAGCTCTTGCCGCAGCCGCACGACGCGGTCGCGTTGGGGTTCTTGACGACGAACCCGGCCCCCTGGAAGCTCTCCTCGTAGTCCACCTCGGCGCCCAGCAGGTACGGGACGCTGAAGCGGTCGATGATGAGGCGGGCACCGTCGTGCTCGATGACCTCGTCGCCGTCCTTCGCGGACGCGAGCGTCATCGCGTACTCGAACCCGGAGCAGCCGCCCGGGGTGACCTCGAGGCGCAGTCCGCTCGCGGCGTCGTCCTCCTTGGCCAGCAGCCCGTTCAGGGCGGTGACGGCGGCGGGGGTGATCGTGACCATGGCGACGTCCTTCCGTGCGGGTGGCGTGCGGCCGGAGCCGCACCGCGATTGTGACAGAGGGCCCCGCCGCCCGCCAACGCGCGCCGTCGCACCCCCGTCGCCGCGGCCGTGGCTGCCCGGCCCGTCAGGCGTGGGCGGCGCGGTCGGCGGCCGCGTCGCGGCTCGCCTCGACCGTGACGGCGTCCTTCTCCTCCAGCTCGGCGGCGCGCGAGAACACCTCATCCGCGACGGGCGCGGGGACCACGACCGCGCCGGCGCGGTCCGCGAAGACGAAGTCGCCGGGTACCACGGTGACGCCCCGCACCTGGACGGCCACGCCCGCGGCGTGCGGGGTGAGGATCCCGTTCGCGGGGGCCACCGACTCGCCGCCGCAGTAGAGCGCCAGGCCCAGCTCGGCCAGCTCGTGGAGGTCGCGGAAACGGGCATCGGTGAGCGCCCCCGCGGCACCCTGGAACGCCGCCCGGGAGAGCTTCTTGCCGCCCGCCACCGCCTGCGCGGGCATGCCCCCGCACGACATCACCAGCGCGACGCCCTCCGGATCATCGCCCACAGCCTCGTAGTACAGGCGGGCGAAGTCGTGCCGGCGCGCGTCGAACAGGTCCGCCCGGTGGGGTAGGAACGCGATCGTGGCCGCCCGGCCGAACAGGACGCGCCCCGGGGTGGGGCACACGAGGTCGTTGACCGTGCAGGGGTGGCGGTGAATCCCCGCCAGGCAGTCGTGGAGCGCGCTGGAGCTCACGTGCGGCACCATCTGCGCGAGCGCGCGCTGTTTCTCGGTCATCCCCCCGCCCCGGTCGCTGGTGGTCGTCGCCCGGCCCCCGACGAATCTACACGGAGCCGACGGGCGCGCGATCGTCAGGGACGTCGCCCGCGTCCACCCGGCGCGGCGTCCGCCGCCCGTCGGGTCCGATCTCGCGGGGCCGGTGGACGTACACGAGACCCTTGCCGCGCGACTTGCCCACGATGAGGGCGTGGTCGGCGTCGTCGAGGAGTTCGTCCAGCGGACGGTGGCCGTCGGAGATGGCGACGCCCGCCGTGGAGGCGACGTGGTGCGTCGCGGTCGACGTCTGGATGGGCGTGCGCGCCGATGCGCCCAGCAGCCGGCCCACGGCCGCCACCGCCTCGTCGCGCGCGAGGCCCGGCATGAGGATCATGAACTCGTCGCCGCCCATGCGGCACAGGTAGTCCTCGGGCCGCAGCGAGCCCGACAGGCGGCGCGCGAAGATGCCCAGCACCTCGTCGCCCTCTCCGTGGCCGTACGTGTCGTTGATCGCCTTGAACCCGTCCAGGTCCACGGCGACGACTCCCACCGGGGTGCCGCGGCCATCGGCCCGCTGCATGATGCGGGCGCCGCGCGACAGGAGGTCCGCGCGGTTCGGCAGGCCCGTCAGGACGTCGGTGACGGCCCGCCGCTGCAGCGCGCCGAGCGACCGCGTCGCGGCGAGCAGCACCAGGAGGCTGAGGAGCGTCGCGAGCGACGATATCCCGACGACGACGAGGGCCTCGCGGCGGCGGGCGCCGAGCCCCTCCGTGAAGTCCGACACGGGGGCGTACGTCACGATGGTCCACGTCAGGCCCGGGCCCGGCTCGAAGCGGCGTCCCACGACGAAGTGAGGGACCCCGTCCACGTCCACGCGCACGGACCCGCTGGGGTTGGCGCGGGTGAGGTAGCCGACGGCGCGCAGCACCCCCCGGCGAAGCGGGGTGGCGTCGCGCACCTCGGCGAGGCGCGGCGCCCCGTCGTCGCGGACGATCAGCGCGGCCTGGGGAACGCCCTGCGCGGCAATGACGCGGTGGGCGTCGTCGACGATGAACGACCGGGTGCCGGGGCTGGCGGCGGACTCGACGAGACGCCGCCCTACCTGGTCCGTCATCAGCGTCCCCTCGATGACCCCGGCGGTGCGTCCCGCGCGGCGCAGCGGCATCACCGCCGTGAGCGCGACGCCGCGGTAGTAGAGGGCGACGAACGGCGGCGTCCAGCGGAGCCCCGGGGCTGCGATCCCCGCCCGATACCAGGGGCGGGTGCGGGCGTCGTAGGGGTTCGGGCCGCCCCCGGCCGGCATCAGCGGGACGCCGTCCGCCCTGTAGACCTGGTCACGGGTCACGCCGCGCCCGTCGCCGGTCATGGTGAACAGGTGCCGCGGCGTCAGGCGCTGCGCCAGGACGAACCGCCCGTCGGGCCATCCCAGCGCCACCGACCGGAACATCGGATTTCGCACCAGCACCTCCGCCGACTCGCGCGCGACGGCGGGCAGCGCCTGCAACCCCGGCTCCCGCTGGACCTGGGCGCGAAGCACCCGGATCAGGCGTCCCACGCGGGCCATGTCCTCGCTGATGTCGTCGGACGAGCGATCGCCCGAGGCCGCCAGCGCCGCGAGGGCCCGCTGCTCGACGAGCCGCTCGTCCTCCCTGCCACGGACGGCGAGGATCGTGAACACCGTGACCGCCTGGGCAACCACGAGGACCAGCACGATGATGTAGCGAAGGCGTTGAGCCAAGGATGCCTAACGGTCGAAACGGTTCACACGAGGCCCCCGGGGCCTCGGCACGACCGCGGTGGTCCTTTACCCGTTCGGGGTGGCGCGGTGACATCCCGCGCCACCGTCACGCCGTCTCGCCCGCCCGGTCCCTCACGTCGCTCCACGGGAACACGATCCACCGGTCGGTCCGCGCGCCCACGTAGTCGGCGCGGACCGTGCTGATGGGCTTCTCGTACAGGACCGCGCTGCGGGTGCGCCGGGCGTGGTTCAGGCACAGGTCGCGCACCACCTCGAGCGTGGCGCCGGTGTCGGCCACGTCGTCGGCGATCAGCAGGTTCATGTCCGCGATATCCCCCATCTGGAGCTGCGGCGGCAGGATGATCGGCTCACGCAGGCGCGCGTCGACCCCAGTGTAGAACTCGACGTTGATGAGGAACACGGACTTGATGCCCAGCGAGTAGGCGAGGGCGCCTGCCAGGAACAGCCCCCCGCGGGCGATGCCCAGCACCGCGTCGGGAACGAAACCGTCCGCCCGGATGTCCGCGGCCATCCGCTCGCTGACCGCGCCGAACGACTCCCACGTGAGGACCTCGCGCTCCGCCATGGCCCCAAGGGTATCGGCCGGGCGGCGGCGAGCGGCATGACGGTCAGCCCTCCGGCGCACGCAGCGCGAACCGGGCGCGGACCGTCGCCACAACCTCGACGGGCTCCGGCACGAGCTCCGACATCTCCGGGTCGTCGCCCGCCCGGACGTCGCCGCCGTCGGCCGCGTCCATCACGGCCAGGCGACCGCCGATCACGACGTCGGCGACTTCCCCCGGATGCGCACCCGCGACCCGCCCGCGGCGTGAGAGCGCGAACGCGTCGCGGTCACAGGCCTGCGGCCCAGGCTCGGCCCAGAGCGTGCATCGCGACCGGCGGGCCGTCACCGAGCGACTTGTGCAGCCGCTCGTGCCGGAACCGGCTGACGCATTCAATGCTCGCGAGCCCGAATCGCCCTTGATGCGGGCGCGCCGGAAGCGGACGCGAGTGAGTCCGGGTCCCCGCCGCCCCAGGGCCCGCCGCCCACCTCCGGGCGGGATCCGCCCGAGTTCCTTGACATCCACATGGATCAGATCCCCGGGATGCTCCCGCTCGTCGCCGTGGCCGGTGACCGGGCCGGTGCGCACCAACTCACCGGTCGGGGCACCCAGCCGTGAGAGCACCCGGCAGGCCGGCGGATCACCCGTCCGACGGTGCTCGTCGGCAGGCCGAGCTCGGCGGCGAGCGGCATGACGGTCAGCCCTCCGGCGCACGCAGCGCGAACCGGGCGTGGACCGTCGCCACAACCTCCACGGGCTCCGGCACGAGCTCCGACATCTCCGGGTCGTCGTCCGTGCCGGCGTCCCCGCCGTCGGCCGCATCCATCACGGCCAGGCGTTCCGCGACTCCACCCCACGGGCGCGGCTGCCCCGCCAGGGCATCGACGGACAGCGCGGGCCCGATGGCCTGTCCCAGCGCGGCGGCGAGGTTGGCGGCGCGGTCGCGGGCGTCGCGCAGCGCATCGCACTGCAGGGTGTCGTGAACCGCGTCGCGGGTGGCGGGCGCAACGTAGAACCGCGCCACCACGCCCTCCGCGTCGGCGTGGCCACGCAGCGCGTCGACCATCGCGGCCGCCTTTTCGGCGGCGTCGTCCAGCCGCATCTCGCCCACGCCGGCGTAGCCGACGGTCACCCACTCGGTCTGGGTGAGGCCGCCGGGATGGTCGGCCCCCGCCGGCAGCGGCCGCGTCTCGCGCGCCTGCTGGGGCTCGGCGACCAGCCGTCCGTCAGTGCGCTCGGCGTCCGGCAGCGCCGACTCCGCCCGCGCGCGCAGCCGCTCCCGCGCCGCCACCGCGTCGCGGAGGGCGGCCTGCGGGGTGCGCACCACGGGCGTCCGCAACGACACGGTCACGCGCACCCGGTCGGGCACCACGCGCCGCCTCGCTCTTCCCTCCACCCCGACGTCCGGCACGCCGTCGCGACTCACTCCGCGCCTCCTCTCGGCCCCGGAATGGTAACGACCGGCGGGGGCTCGTTACGGCGCCGTTGCGGGTCGGGAACGATCGCCCCGGATGCCCCCGCGGCCTCCCCGGGGCTGTACCGTCGTCATCGAACACCGATGGATACCCCGTGTCTCGCCAGCCGCACGTGATCCCCCGTACCGCCGCCCCGCGCGACGGCCGGGCCGCCGCCGTGGGGGCCCGTGTGCCGCTGCTCCTCGGCCTCCTGCTCGCCCTGGCCGGTGCCGGGTGCGTGTTCCAGGCGTTCGGCCTCGAGGACCGCGGCGGCCTCTGGCGCGGTACCGCTCGAGCCGCCGCCGTCCTTCCCATCGCCGACGGGCTGATGCTGCCCGTCGGCGTGGTGCTGCTGGTGCTGGCGCCGGCGCTGTGGGGGCGGCGCCGGCGGGCGTGGATGGCGTGCCTCGCGCTGTTCGGGCTGCTGGGCGTCCTGTCGATCGCGACGGTGTCTCCCATGGCCGTCGCCGCGACGTGGGGCACGCTGGCTCTGCTGCTCGCCGCCCGTGATCACTTCGTGGTCGAGGGCGACGAGGCCGCGACCCGCACCCCTCGCGTGGCGTTCGTCATGCTGGCCGGTGCCGTGGTGAGCGCCGTCGCCACCGCGTGGCTCGTCATCGGGCAGGCCCCCGATGACTGGGGCTGGTCCGGCGGGTACCGGGAGGTGGCGTCACTGCTGGTGGCGGCCACCGCCCCCATCGATCCGGCGGGCCTCGCCGCCGTCCTCGCCGCCGTCACGGGGGCCCTGAGCCTGGGATCCATCGCGATCATCGCCCGCGCCGCGTTCGCGGCACCGTCGGCCCCGCCCAACGCCACCGGCGAGCCCGGCATCCGCCAGGCGCTCACCGTCGTCCGCGCGCACGGCGACGACTCACTGAGCTTCTTCACCCTCCGTCCGGATGTCGCCCACGTCTGGTCTCCCGACCGGCGCGCGTTCGCGGCCGTGCGGCGCGAGGCCGGCATGCTGCTGATCAGCGGCGATCCCGTGGGGCCCGACGACGCCATCCCCGGCCTCCTCGCGCTGCTGTGGGACACGGCGCGACTCGAGGGGCGCCGCCTAGCGGCGGTCGGCGCCGACGACGAGATGACGGCGGTTTACCGCCAGCTCGGCATGCGCCGCGTCTACATCGGCGACGAGGCGGTGGTGCACACGCCCGCGTTCACGCTGCAGGGACGGCCGATCCGCAAGGTGCGCCAGTCGGTGAACCGCCTCGAGCGGGAGGGGTTCGCGTTCTCGATGCACCGCCTGGGCGACCTCGACGAGGGGACTCTGCGGGCACTGCGCGGCATCTCGGCGCGGTGGCTTCACGGCGGGCAGGAGCGCGGCTTCTCAATGGCCCTCGACGACATCGGGGGCCGCCACCAGCGCGACACGTGGGTGGCTGTCGCGCGCGACGCCGGCGGCGTTCCCCGCGGTTTCCTGCAGTTCGTCCCGGCGGGCCGAACGGGCGCCTCGCTGTCGTTCATGCGCCGCGACCCCGACACGCCCAACGGCCTGTCGGAGTTCCTCGTCGCCCGCTCCCTGGAATGGTTCCGCGACCACGGCGTGGAGCGCGTGTCGCTGAACTTCGCCACGTTCGGGCGGCTGCTGCGCGAACCCCGGGGCCGCGGGGGCCGCCTGCTGAAGCGGGCGATCAAGCACGTCGACCGTTTCTTCCAGGTCGATAGCCTGCTCTCGTTCAACGAGAAGTTCTTCCCGGAGTGGGCCCCGCGCTACCTAGTGGTCGCGGGCTGGGCGCAGCTCCCGCGTGCCGCCCTGGCGTGCCTGTGGGCGGAGGGACAGCTTCCCCGCCCGCCCCGCCGCCGGGCCTAGCCCTCCGGCGCCCGGCGGTCGAGCATCGCCCGGAAGTCCTCCGCGTTGCGTGGCGCGTAGTCGCGCGAGTTGTTGTTGAACACCACGGCGACCTCCTGGGCCCGCTCGGCCATGCGCAGCACCGGGTCGACCCACTCCTCGAGCTCGGCCTCGGTGTAGTGGTGGTCGAACCGCTCGGCGACGGTCTTGCCGGCGTGCCACGTGGCCGCGTTGCGGCCGTGCAGCCTCACGTACGCCAGCCCCGGGGACGTCACCTCGGCGATCGGCGGCATGGCCGACGCCGCGTCAAGGCGCGGGGCGTCCACGCACACGTAGCTGGCGTCGTTCTGGCCCAGCATGTCCATGGTGCGTTCGCGCGCGGCGGGCGCGACCCACGAGCGGTGGCGGAACTCGACGGCCACGCGGACGGGGGCGAACCGCCGCACGATGCGCTCCACCTCGGCGCGCTGGGCCTCCCCCTCGGCGACGTACGGGGGCAGCTGCAGCAGCACGGCTCCCAGCATGCCGGCGTCGCGCATGGGCCCCAGGGCCTCCAGCATCGCGTCGATCACGGCGTCGCGCAGGCCCCTGCCGGGGCGGCGGATGCGCCCCCTCGCATCGGCCTCGAACGGCAGGCCGCGCAGGGGCTCCGGCAGCCGCCGAGGATCGCTGGGGTGCCCCGACACGACCTGGTGTGCCTTCACATGGAAACGGAAACCGGGCGGCGTGCGCTCCACCCATGTCTCGACCGTCCCCAGGGCGGGGATGGCGTAGAAGCTGGCGTTGACCTCGACCATCGTGAACCGCGACGCGTAGTGGCGCAGGCGCCCCTCCGCGTCGTTCTTCACGTCGTCCGGGTACCACCCGGCCTTGACGAACTCGGGGTCCGTCCACGAGGCAGTCCCCACCCGCACACCGGTGGCCGCGTCGCGCCGCGTCATGCACGCAGCGTACCCCGCGGCCGGGAACGGACCCGCATGTGAGAGGCTCCGCGCGTGCCCGACGCCCCCTCTCCCACCCCGGCCGACGACATCGCCCGACAGGCCCGGGATCTGGCGGCCCAGGTCGCGGCCGCCCAGGAGCGGGCCGACGCCCTGCGCCGCCTGCGCGACCGCGCCATCGTCCGGCTGATCGAGTCCGGCTGGAGCACCCGGCGCGTCGGCCGGGAGCTCGGGCTCACCGCCACGCAGATCAGCACGATCTGGGGCCGCCACAGGCCGCCCCGCGGCCCCGGCCGCACCGCTCCCCGTGGGGCCGACCTCACCGGGAGCTAGACCCAGCCCATCTCCCGCGCCATCAGCAGGGCCTGGCTCTGACCCGTGACGTTGAGCTTGCGGTAGACGTGGTGCAGGTGGTTGTGGACAGTCGAGACCGAGCACCCGAGCTGGGCCGCCACCTGCTTCGCGGCGGAGCCGCCGGCAAGCAGACGCAGCACCTGCATCTCGCGGTCCGTCAGCTGCGCCGGGGTGGCCGGCGTCTCGGCGTCCTGCGCGCCCGTCAGCAGTCCCTCCAGGCGGGCCAGGTCCACCCCGCACGCCTCGGCGGCCAACGGCAGGCGCCCGATGGCGTCGGCCTCGCCGAGGCCCGCGTGGACGAGCGTGTCGCCCAGCCACACCGAGCGGGCGATGACGCCGTCCGGCACGACGGGATCGTGGTGGAACTGCATCGCCTCGACGATGTCATTGGACAGGGACCACCGCTTGGCGATCCACGTCCCGACCCGAGCGTGGTCGGTGCCGAACTGGGCGCGCTCCTCGGCCAGCGACGTGACCGGCGGGTACGCGCCGCCCCGGGCGGCCTCGGCCAGGATGGCCTTGCCCAGGTCGTGCATCAGGCCCGCCAGGTACGCGTGGGGGGCGCGGGCGGGCTCGATCAGGCTCGCGATGCGCTGGGCGGCGGTCGCGACGTCACCGGAGTGGCGCAGCAGCGCCAGCCGCGGCAGGCGGTACAGCGGCAGGTCGGCCTCCAGCAGGCGGTACGTGGAGGCCGCCAGGAGCAGGGCGCGCAGGTGCTTCTCGCCGATGCGGACGATGGCGCGGTCGAGCGTGTCGACCGGCTCGCCGTACAGCGCCGAGTTGGCCATGCGCAGCACGTGCGCGGCGATCTCCGGGCTCTGCGCGACGCGGCCCGCGATGGCGCGGACGGCGGCGCCGCCGCCCACCAGCTCGAGAACCCCGGACACCACCGTGGACGGGGCCGCCAGGCGCTCGGCGGCGTCGGCGATAGCGCGCGCGTCGAGGCGACGGGCGGCGCCCGGGGAGGAGGCGCTCGGGGAGGTGGACGTCGCGGGTCTCGCCGTCATGGTGCGCCTCGTCATGGCGTGTCGGGGTGGTCGGAACCGAGGACGTCGCCGCGGGCGACGATCGCATTAAGGGCATCGACCACGGCGGGCATGAATTGAGTGCCGGCCCCGCGGGTGATTTCGTCCAGGGCGTACTCCAGCGTGTGGGCCGGGCGGTATGGGCGGTCGTGGATCATGGTGTCCAGCGCGTTCGCAACCGCGACGATGCCCGCCTCGAGGGGGATCTGATCGGCCGACAGGCCGCGCGGGTAGCCGGTGCCGTCGGGGCGCTCCTGGTGGGCACGCACCCAGTCCGGAACGCCGTCGACCCGCGTGCCGGACAGCATGCGGTGGGCCATGTCAGGGTGCTGGCGCATCTCCTTCCACTCCGCCAGCGTCAGCGGGCCGGAGCGCACCAGCAGTTCGTCGGTCACGCCCACCTTGCCGACGTCGTGCAGCAGGCCCGCCAGGCGGACGTTCTCGACGTGAGCGGGGGGAAGGCCGAGTTCCCCGGCCAGCATCGCCGCGAAGCGGGCGACGTTCTGGGAGTGCAGCCGCGTGGTGGGGTGGCGCTCGTCGATGGCCGCGGCCAGCGAGCTGATGGTGGTCAGCAGCGTCTCGGCGTTCTGGCGTTCGCGCTGGTCGGCCGCGTCGATGCCCGCGGCGATCTCCCGGTCGTACAGGAACACGCGGTCGCTTCCGTTGCGCCGGGCGAACTCGGCCGCGGCGTGCGCGAACGCGTCGAGCTGGTCCGCGGTGCCGGCCGGCTCCGGGAACGTCGCGACGCCGACCGACAGCGTCACGCCCCAGCCCATCGACGCCTCGGCGCCGAAGCCGCTGCGGATGCGCTCGCCGATGAGGAACGCGTCGAGGCCCGCGGCGCCCGGCAGGATCAGTGCGAACTCGTTGGGGGCGGTGCGGCAGCCGATGTCGGTGGCACGCAAGCGCGGCACCATGAACTCGGCCAGGGCCGCGACGGCCTTGTCGGCGGCGGCGGCGCCGGCGCTGGCGCGCAACTGGTCGAACTCCTCGATGCGCACGATCAGCAACGACAGGGTGTCGCCGATGCGCAGGGCCCGGTGGGCCTCCTGCTCCAGGCGGGTCGCGAAGTACCGCTCGTTGAAGTATCGGGTGGTCGCGTCGACGGTGGCGAGGTCCTTCAGCCGCTCGCGCAGCGCGGCGGCGCCGAGCGCCGTGGTGGCGTGGTCGGCGAGTCCCATCAGCGGGTCGAGCAGCTCGGGGCTGAGGCCCGACGGCGACGCCGACAGCACGACGAGCGTGCCGATGCGCTCCACCGGCCCGCCCACGGGCACGGCGGCGTACCCCGCGGCGGCGGCCGAGAGAGGGCTCCCCTCCGGGATTCCACCCGCAAACGCCTGTCCCGCGTCCAGCCTGTCGGCGGCGTCGGGCGTCATCAGCCCGGGGAGCGCGACCTCGAGGGCCTGGTCGAGGCCCAGCGAGACGACGGGGCCGGGGTCGCCCGGCAGGCCGGTGATGAGGGCGCTCGCGGCGCTGGAGGTCATCGTCTGCGCCTCACGCAGCAGTGCCAGCACGGCCTGCTCGGTGGGATGCACGTCGCGGAGCGCGCGGACGGCGTGCGCCAGGCGGCGCGTCTGGTCGCGGCGGCGCACCGCCTCGCGCTCGTTCATCATCGCCCGCACGGCCAGGCCCAGCTGCGCGGCGATCACGGCGACGGCCGGGTGGGCGGGGGCCGGATCGCCCCACAGCGTGATACGCCCGAGGGCCCGGTCCGGGCCCGGCAGTTCCGACGTGGTCGCCGCCAGCCCCCCGCGGGGACCGCCGAGCGTGGCGCGCGGCACCATGGTGAGGGCGTCGTCGACGGTGACCACCTCGCCGCCCGCCGCCCCGCTGATGCCGACGGCGGCGGACAGCGCGGCCATCGCAACGGCCGGCAGGTCGGAACCCGCGGCCAGGACGTTGCCGAGGTCGGCCAGCGCCCGATCGCTCGAGGTGGCCAGGTCGCTGCGGGTGCGTGGGTTCAACTCAGTACCTCGATGGGGCCCCGGGCGCGCGTGCGGGCCCGGAGGTGATGTGCGGGGTCCGCCGCACTATCGGCCGCGGACCCCCGGAACTGAAGCCGCCGGCTACGTGGGGGCCAGCGCCGGCATGCCCTCCAGCTCGGCCGCGGCGCGGTCGAGATCGGCCTGGGGAAGCTCGGTGTCGGTCATCTCGCCGCTGAGGTACGACTGGTACGCGGTCATGTCGAAGTTCCCGTGCCCCGACAGGTTGAACAGGATGGTCTTCTCGACGCCCTCCTCGCGGGCCCGTTCCACCTCGGCGACCACCGACCGGATGGCGTGGGTCGGCTCGGGCCCCGGGATGATGCCCTCAGCCTTCGCGAACCGCAGCGCCTCGGCGAAGCACTCGCGCTGGGGGTACGCCTGCGCCTCGATCACGTCGTGGGCGAGCAGGTGTGAGACCAGCGGCGCCATGCCGTGGTAGCGCAGGCCACCGGAGTGGATGGCCGCGGGGATGAACGAGTGGCCGAGCGTATGCATGGGCAGCAGCGGCGTCATGCCCGCCACGTCGCCGAAGTCGTACGCGTAGTGCCCGCGGGTCAGCGTGGGGCACGCGGCGGGCTCCACGGCGATGACGCGCATGTCCTTGCCGGCGAACTTCTCGGCGATGAACGGGAACGTCAACCCGGCGAAGTTGGAGCCGCCGCCCGCGCAGCCGATGACGACGTCGGGGTACGCCCCCGCCATCTTCATCTGCTCGACCGCTTCCTGACCCACGACGGTCTGGTGGGTGCAGACGTGGTTGAGGACGCTGCCCAGCGAGTAGTTCGTGTCCTCCCGGGTCGCGGCGTCCTCCACGGCCTCGCTGATCGCGATGCCGAGGCTGCCCGGCGACCCCGGGTCCTTCTCGAGGATGGCGCGACCCGCGTTGGTGTCGGGCGACGGGCTCGGGACGCACTCCCCTCCCCACGTCTCCATCATCACGCGCCGGTACGGCTTGCCGTCGTACGACACGCGCACCATGTACACCTTGCACTCCAGGCCGAACTGGGCGCACGCGAACGCCAGCGACGAGCCCCACTGCCCCGCGCCCGTCTCGGTGGCGATGCGCGTGATGCCCTCCTTGGCGTTGTAGTACGCCTGCGCCACCGCGGTGTTGGGCTTGTGGCTGCCCGACGGGCTGACGCCCTCGTACTTGTAGAAGATCTTGCACGGCGTCCCGAGCTCCTTCTCCCACGCCACGGCGCGGTAGAGCGGCGTGGGCCGCCACAGCGCCAGGATGTCGCGCACCGGGTCCGGGATATCGATCCACCGCTCCTGGCTGACCTCCTGCCCGATGACCTCCATCGGGAAGATGGCCGCCAGCATGTCCGGCGTCACCGGGTTGCCGTCCGGCCCCAGCGGCGGTGGCAGCGGCGTCGGCAGGTCGGCGGCGATGTTGTACCAGCGGGTCGGCAGGCGGTCCTCGCCCAGGAGGTAGCGGTGCTGCACCATCGGGTGCTCCTTCGATGCGCGGAGGTCGGGTCCGCGCGAGCCTAGCCCGTCGCGGCGCGAGGTGGGTTGGACGCACTCAGCACCGGGGATCCGCCCGGCGGGTGCCCGGGTCAGTCGTCCCGGTTGCGCAGCTCGGCCTCCAGCCGCGCGAGCTCGTCCGGCGACGCGTCCACGTCGGCGGCCCCGGCGTGCAGCGCGCGGCCCCGGGCCGCCCAGTGCCGGGTGATGAACGGAATGGCGGCCAGCCCCAGCAGAACGACCAGCGCGGGAACGATCCAGGCGAACAGGTCGAAGCCCTTCTTGGGCGGGGCGGCCAGCACCTGCCGTCCGAAGTCGGCCACGAGCGCGTCCTTGATCTGCTGCTCGCTGCGGCCCTCGGCCACCAGCTCGCGCAACCGCTGCTTGATGCGGTCCGCTGCCGGCGAGTTCGACACGGCCAGCGGGGCCTTGCACGTGGGGCAGTTGAGCTCGCGCTCGAGCTGCTGCACGTCCACCCCTCGCACCTGGTCGGCCAGGGCGATGGCGGGCGCCAGCGCCGCGACGAGCGCCACGACGATCGCGGCGAGACGCCTCACGGCGCCGCCGTCGCGGGCTCGGTGGCGAGCGTCGCAGCCGTATCCTCGATGGCCCGGGCCTGCTCGGCACCCATCTCGTGGCGGTAGCTCATCGCGATGCGTCCGTCGCGGTCGATCACGAACGTCTCGGGGACCCCGGTGGCGGCGTACGCGTTCCTGACGTCGTCCTCGCCGTCGCGCACGGACGGGAACGTCATGCCGTTGTCCTTGATGAACTTCCGCGCGTCCACCGTCTGGTCCTGCACGTCGACGCCGAGTACCACGACGCCCTTCGGCGCCAGCCGGTCGGACATGGCCTGCAGGTACGGCACCTCGTTCTCGCAGGGGCCGCACCACGACGCCCACAGGTTGAGGATCACGACCTTGCCGCGCAGGTCCGACAGCGACACGGGCGTGCCCTCGTCCCCCTTCACGGGGCCGCCGGGCGACAGCAGCGGCAGCGTGAACGCCGGCGCCTCGGGCCGTTCGCCCTTCGCCAGCGCGTCGTCGATGTGCTGGTCGACGTTCTGGTTCATCAACCCGATGATGAGGAACACCGTCACGGCTGCCACGGCGAGCGCCGCGAGCACGGCCCAGAGCGTACGGCGCGAGCGCGGCGCGGCGGCCCCCTCGGCGGGTGCTGGGGTGGCGTCGTGCGGCTGCGGCTCGTCGGTCATCGCGGACGATGCTAGTGGGTCGCGGGCCGCGCGGGGACATGACGGGTGTCGCGGCGCGGCTAGCGCAGCACGGGCCCGCCTCCCGGCACTCCCTTGGAGGACCGGCGCAGTTCGTACACCTCCCGGTCCGGCACGCCGGGCGTGGGCCCGCCGCGGGGCAGCACGACCAGGCGACGGTAGAACCACCCCGCCTCCGTGGCCGCGGGCCGGTCGGCGACGAGGTTCACCGGGTACCGCTCGAAACGGCCCTGGGCGCAGTTGGGCACGCAGGTGTTGAGCACCGCGACGCCCACGCCGACCGCGCGCGCGGTTCCCCAGCCCTGCCATGTGACCTCGACCACGCCGTAGTTGGCGTCGGCGCAGGCCAGCAGGTACACGGTCGGTGCCCGCTCGCCCGCCGCGTCGCACGTGGGGATGAACGTGCGCGTCCCGCGGGCGACCGAACCCGGGCTCTGCGCGGCGGGCTGGGGCGCGCGGGCCGGGGCGGTGACCGGGGCCTGGTCCGGCCCTACGCCGCACCCGGCGACGAGGCCCGCGGCGAGGGCCAGCCATGCGGCCGCGCACCGGCGCGTCACGCGGCCTCCGGGGCCGCGGCGCGCGAGAACGCGACGGACGCGACTGCCCCGCCGCGCGGGTCGTTGGAGAGCGTGAGCGTGGCACCCATGGACGCGGCCAGGGAGGCGGCGATCGTGAGCCCCAGCCCGATTCCGTCGCCGCGGGACGCCGATTCCGTCCGGAATCTCTGCGGCCCCTGGGCCACCAGCCAGTCCGGAAAGCCGGGGCCGGCGTCACGCACCTCGACGCGGTCGCCGTCGCGTACGGCCACCACGACCGGCGGGGCGCCGTAGCGCAGGGCGTTGGACACCAGGTTGTCGACCACGCGCACGAGCCGCCGCGGCTCCGCCTCGACCGTCCCGCCGTCGCCCGCGTCCACCCGCACGCGCCCGCCGTACTGCTCGCAGGCGGTGCGGACGGCGCCCCCGAGGTCCACGGGCTCCAGTTCGGCGCGCTCACCATCCTTCTGGGCGCGAAACGTCTCAAGCAGGTCGTCGACCAGTCTGCGCAGGCGCGCCACCTGCTCGCGGGCGATCTCCCGGCCGCGCGGGTCATCCAGCAGTTCGCTGGCCGAGACCAGTGCCGCCACGGGAGTGCGCAGCTCGTGCGCCACGTCTGCCGCGAAGCGCTGCTCGCGCTCCATGCGGGCCCCGAGGTCGGCGGCCATGGCGTCCACCGCGCGGGCCAGGTCGCCCACCTGGTCGCGGCCGCGGTCCCCGACGCGCTGTTCGAAGCGCCCCGACGCGGCGGCCTGCGCCACCGTCCCGATGCGGGCCAGGCGGCGGGAGATGCGGGCGGCGATGAACGCCCCCACCAGGGTCGCCACGAGGGCCGCCGCGAGCCCCGCCATCGTGAACAGCCGCACGAGGCGATCGAGGAACGCCCGATCGGTGTCGGCGGGCTGGCTCACCGACAGCACGCCCCTTCCGGGAAACCGCTGTACGGCCCACATGTGCTGGCCGTCGAAGTAGCTGACGGCCCGGTTGGGCGCCGCTGCCCGGCGCAGGGCCGGGGGCAGGCCCGGATCGTCGACGCGCGCACCGGCCACCAGCCGCTCGGACGCGCCGAACAGGTCGGCGGCGGCCTCCAGGCGCGTGACGGTGTTCTCGCGCAGCCTGCCGCGCAGGTCGGCCGCCGTGGTGCGGTAGACGATGACGCTGCTGATCGCGACGCCGAGCGCCGCCACCAGCGCGAACGTCGCGGCCAGCCGCGGCCCGATGCGGGCGAGGACGTTCACGGCCGGCGCAGGCGGTACCCGTGGCCGCGGACGGTCTCGACCATCTCCGCCCCGACCTTCTGGCGCAGGCGCTGAACGTGCACGTCGACCATGCGGCCCGCGCCGTCACCGGCCCACATGCTGCCCCACACCTTCTCCAGCAGGTGCGTGCGTGAGAGCGCGACGCCGGGGTTGTCCGCGAACTCGGTGAGCAGCCGCATCTCGGTGGGAGTCAGGGGCAGCACCCGCCCGTCGCGCGTGGCCTCCAGCGCGGCCCGGTCGAGAGCCACGCCGTCACCCAGATCCTGGGCCCGGGCTCCGGACGCCTGCCGGGGCGCGGGCTGGAACGACGCGCGGCGCAGCACCGCCCGCAGCCGGGCCGCCAGGGCGGGCCCGTCGAACGGCTTGACCACGTAGTCGTCGGCGCCGGCCTCGAGGCCCGCGATCTCGTCGATGGGCTCGCCGCGCGCCGTGATCATCACGATCGGTACCTGGCTGCGCTCGCGGATCCAGCGGGTGACACTGATGCCGTCGAGCCCCGGCAGCATCAGGTCCAGCAGCACCACGTCCGGCCACGCGGCGTCAAGGGCATCGACGGCGGCGTTTCCGTCGCCCACCGACGACACGTCGAAGCCCTGGCGAACGAGCACCATCTCGGTGGTCTCGCGCAGGGCGGCGTCGTCCTCCACCAACAGGATCGTGGGGCGCGGATGGTCGGTCACGCGGGGGCCTTTCGTGTGGGGGCACGGGGCGGGCGGGGGCCCGTATCCCAGTCTGCGGGGGGTCCGCAACGGAGACGGGTCGGGCGGGCGTCGGTCCGGTAACAGCCCGTGAGCGGACTCACCAGGCCGCCATCCCCCCATCCAGGCCGATGCTCTGGCCCGTGATGTACGCACCGGCGCGGCTCGCGAGGAAGACGGCGACGCCCGCGATGTCCTCGGGGACGCCCGGACGGCCCAGCGGGATGCGGGAGATGATGCTCTCGAGGCGCCCCTCCCCCTGCGTCATTGGCTCGTTCATGGACGTGGGGAAGTAGCCGGGAGCCAGCGCGTTCACCCGGATGCCGTGGGCGCCCCACTGGCGGGCCAGCTCCCGGGTGAGCTGCTCCACGGCGCCCTTGCTGGCGGTGTACGCCGCGACGCCCTCGCCGGTGCCGCCGCGCTTGCCCAGGATGGACGACAGGGTGATCATCCACCCCCGCCCGCGGGGGATCATCTCGCGGGCACACGTGGACGCCAGGCGCATCACGGCGGCGACGTTGACCTCCATCACCTCGTGGAATCGCGAGAGGTCCTCGTGCTCCGCAGGCGACCCCGCGCCGACGCCGGCGTTCAGGATGACGCCGTCAAGAGGGCCCTCGGCCAGCGCCGCGGCCACCAGGAGGTCGGCGTGGCCGGGGTCGCGGACGTCGCAGGGCACCACGACGGCCCGCCCGCCGCCCGCCGCGATCTCACGCTCGAGCGCGCGGAGCCGGTCCTCGCGGCGGGCGCCCACCACGACGGTGGCACCGGCCGCCGCCAGCCCGGACGCCATGATGCGGCCCAGGCCCGACGACGCACCGGTCACGATCGCCACCTGACCGCGGATGTCGAAGAGGGCCGCCACGTCCATGGTCGGCTCACCCTACGACATCCGCGGGCCCGGACGAGCCGGGTCAGCCGACCAGGGACGGTCCCGTCGTCGACGAGATGCGGTACGTCTCGACCCGCGCCTGCCCCTTCGGAACGGCGCCCTTCAGCCGGATGGTCATGCGGCGGTAGGCCTGGTTGGCCTCCTGGTTCGCCCGCCGGCCGACCGTCACCGTGGCGGGGATGCTGACCCACTTGCCCGACACGCATGTCGGGGTGCACATGTTGAGGCGCAGGCGGCCGGTGGCGGTGGCACGGGCGGCGCCCCACCCGGTCCAGCGCAGGCCGGTCAGCTGGGAGTTGCCGTCACCGCAGGCCAGCGTGAACGTCTTCGGGGCGCTGACGGCGTCCGTGGCGCAGTTGTAGACCACGACGTTGCGCGGCGCGGCGGCGGGCGCGGCGACGGCGGCGGACGCCGTGCCGAGCGCGGCGGCGAGCATGCCGGCGCCGATGGCGGCGGTGCGGCGGCGGAGGCGGGGAACCATGTTCTCGTTCCTTTCGGGTGTGACCGCGGCCCCGTGTGGACCGCACCCGGATGGTGCTCCGCGCGCGCCACGGCCCCGTGCCCGCCCCGTCACGGGCGGGTAACGACCCGGAAACGTTCTAGTCGCGCAGGCGCCGGGCGGCCTCGGCGGGGGTGCCCGACGACATGAGTGCTTCCCCCACCAGGATGGCGTCGACCCCGGCGTCCTCCAGGTCCCGTACGTGCCCCCGCTCGGTGATGCCCGACTCCGCCACGACGACGGTGCCGGCCGGGATGTCGGGCAGCAGCCGGAACGTGGTCTCGAGGTCCACCTCGAGGCTGTGCAGGTCTCGATTGTTGATCCCGATGATCTCGGCGCCCGCCTCCACGGCCGTCTCCACCTCGTCCTCGTCGTGGACCTCCACGAGGCAGTCGAGCCCCAGGTCGTGGGCGCCGCGCATGAGGTCGTCCAGCCGCTCACGGCCCAGGGCGGCCACGATCAGCAGCACGGCGTCGGCGCCGGCCACGCGGGCCTCCAGCAGCTGGTACGGATCGACGATGAAGTCCTTGCGCAACAGCGGCAGGTCGACGGTGCGGCGGGCCTCGACGAGGTCGTCCAGGCTGCCCTTGAACCAGTGGGGCTCGGTGAGCACGGAGATGGCCGACACCGCGGCGTCGCGGTACGCCCGGACGATGTCGGCGACGGCGGCCCCCGGGTTGATGGGCCCCCGCGACGGGCTGGCCCGCTTCATCTCGGCGATCAGTGAGATGCCCTCATCGATGAGGGCCTCCGAGAACGGGCGCCCCCGGGGGATGGGCTCCAGGCGCTCGGCGAGGCGCTCGTACGGCATCGCCGCCTTACGCTTCTCCAGCGTCCTCTCGGTGTGCTCGACGACCTGGTCGAGGAAGGTAGGCACGTTCGCGGGGTGGGTGGTCGGGGTTGGGCGGGCGGTTGAGCCTGACAGCCTACGCGGCCGCGAGGCGCTTCGTCGCGGCGACGAACGCCGCGCACCGCTCGCGGGCGGCGCCCCCGTCGATGCTACGCAGGGCGGTCTCGTAGCCGTGGGCCAGGTCCTCGGCGGCGCCGGCGATCCAGATGGCGGCGCCGGCGTTGAGCGCCACCACCTCGCGCGGGGCCCCGGGCTCGCCCTCCAGAACCGCAGTGATCACCGCCGCGTTCTCGTGCGGCTCGCCGCCCTTGAGGGCCTCCGGCCACGGCCGGGTGATGCCGAGCACCGCCGGGTCGACGCGGATGTGGGTGGCCGTGCCGTCGCGCACGTCGTAGGCGTCGGAGATCTCCGCGGTGGACAGCTCGTCCATGCCGTCCCGCCCCCTCACGACGAGCGCCCGCTCGCTGCCCAGCTCGGCCAGGGCGGCGGCGATGCGCCCCAGCGCCGCCGGGTCGGCGACCCCCAGCACCTGGCGGGGGGCGCCGGCGGGGTTCGCCAGCGGGCCGATGAGGTTGAACACCGTGTGCACGCCCAGGGCGCGCCGAACGGGCACGACGTGCTTGAACGACGGGTGATGTCGGGGCGCGAACATGAACCCCACGCCGGTCTCGGCCAGGCACTCCGCGACGGCGTCGGGGTGCAGGTCGATGTCGGCGCCGAGCGCCTCCAGCACGTCGGCGCTGCCGCTCTTGGACGTGCTCGAGCGGTTACCGTGCTTGGCGACCGCCACCCCGGCCCCCGCCGCCACGAACGCAGCCGCGGTGGAGATGTTGAACGTGGAGATACCGCCCCCGGTGCCGCACGTGTCGACGAACGGCCCGTCGGGCGCCCGCACGGGCACGGCCTTCTCGCGGATGACCTCCGCCAGGCCGGCGATCTCGGCGGGGCTCTCCCCCTTGCCGCGCAGGGCGATGAGGAACGCGGCGGTCTGCGCCTCGTTGACATGGCCGTCCATGATGAGCTCGAGCGCGGCGGCGGCGCCGTGGCGGCCGATCTCCTCGCCCGCGACGAGGCGGTTGATGGTGTCGGCGATCGTGGCGTCGGACATGGGCGGGAAGGTTAGCGGGCGGGGGCGCCCGGACCCGCGCTCACGCGGCCAGCCGCAGGAAGTTGCCCAGCAGGGTGCGGCCCCGGTCGGTGAGGATCGACTCGGGATGGAACTGCACGCCCTCCACCGGCACGTCGCGGTGGCGGACGCCCATGATCACGTCGCCGTCGCAGTGCGCCGTGACCTCCAGCGACGCCGGCACGGTGGCCGGGTCGATCACCAGCGAGTGGTAGCGCGTGGCGATCATGGGGTTATCAATGTCGTGGAACACGCCGCGCTGGTCGTGGATGATGGCGCTGGTCTTGCCGTGCACCGGCGCGCGGCCCCGCACCACGGTGGCCCCGAACACCTCGCCGATGGCCTGGTGACCCAGGCACACGCCAAGCACGGGCACCGTCCCGGCGAACGCGCGGATGGCGTCCGTCGACACGCCCGCCTCGCGGGGCGTCTTCGGGCCGGGCGAGATCACCAGGTGCGTGGGCCGCAGGGCCGCGATGCCGTCGGGGTCGACCGCGTCGTTGCGGCGCACCACCACGTCGGCGCCCAGTTCGCCGAAGTACTGCAGCAGGTTGTACGTAAAGCTGTCGTAGTTGTCGATCAGCACCACGCGCGTACCCTCGGGGGCGCGCGGCGGATGGTCGTCGCCGCTCACCAGTCCTCCTGCGCCGCGGCCACCTCGACGGCGCGGAACAGCGCCGCCGCCTTGTTGCGGCTCTCGTCGTACTCCACGGACGCGACGGAGTCGGCGACGACGCCGGCGCCGGCCTGCACGTGCACGCGGCCGTCCTTGCACAGCATGGTGCGGATGGTGATGGCCACGTCGAGGTCGCCGTCGAACGCCAGGTACCCCACGGCCCCGCCGTACGGCCCCCGCTTCGTCGACTCCATCTCGTCGATGATCTCCATCGCCCGCACCTTGGGGGCCCCCGACAGCGTGCCGGCCGGGAAGATCGCCCGCAGCGCGTCGCTGGCGCGCCGGCCGTCGGCCAGCGTGCCCACCACGCTCGACTCGATGTGCATCACGTGGCTGTAGTGGTGGACGCTCATCAGCTCCTCCACCCGCACGGTGCCCACCTCGCTGACGCGGCCCAGGTCGTTGCGTCCCAGGTCGACGAGCATCACGTGCTCGGCCCGTTCCTTGGGGTCGGCCAGCAGCTCGCGGGCCAGCGCCTCGTTCTCGGCGTCCGTCTCGCCGCGGGGCCGGGTGCCCGCGATCGGCCGGGTGTGGACCGTGCGGCCCTCGACCTTCACCAGGGTCTCCGGGGACGCGCCCACCAGGCAGATGTCGCCGAACTCCAGGAAGAACATGTAGGGCGACGGGTTCACTGCCCGCAGCCCGCGGTAGATCGTGAACGGGTCCAGGTCGACGTCCGCCGTGAACCGCTGCGACGGCACCACCTGGAAGGCGTCGCCGGCGAAGATGTACTCGCGGCAGCGCTCGACGGCCGCCTCGTACGCCCCGCGGGGCACGTTGCTGGAGACGGTCCCGACGGTGCGGGCGGGGGCGCGCCCCGGCCGCGGCACGGGCCCCGACAGGCGCTCCTTCAGCCCGGCGATGGCGGCCAGCGCGTCCCCGTACGCGGCGTCCGGGTCGACGCCCGGCCCGAACGGGCACGGCACCGTGATGGTCAGGGTGCGCAGCAGGTGGTCGAACACGACGACGGGGCCCGTGACCACGCAGACGAGGTCCGGCACGCCCACGTCGTCCGGCGGCTCGCCGGGGAGCCGCTCGACGGTACGCACCAGGTCGTAGCCGAAGAACCCCACCGCGCCGCCCACGAACCCCGGCGCGTGCGGCGACGCCACCATGCCGACGGCCTCGACGGCGTCCTGCACGGCGCCGAACGGGTCGGCGGCGTCCAGCTGGGTGCGGGTGCCGTCCGCGGCGGTCATCTCCAGGCGCCCCCCGCGACCCGTGATGACGGCCCGGGGGTGGACGCCCAGCATGGAGTAGCGGCTGACCCGCCCGTCGGCGGCGGATTCCAGCAGGAACGCGTGACCGCCGTCACGCAGCTTCAGGTAGGCCCCGACGGGGGTCTCGCAGTCGGCGATCCACGTGTGCGACACGGGGACGACGCCTGCGCCCTCCAGCGCCCGCACCTCGTCGGGGCCGGGTAGCGCCGCGAGCCGCGGGATGCGGGCTCCCGCGGGGGTCATGCGTCGCCGCGGGGCCGGTGCCGGGACGCCAGCTCGGCCATCACCTCGTCGAGGGCCACGCCGGCGTGGCGCCACAGGACGGTGAGGTGGTACAGCAGGTCGGCGCTCTCGTAGATGACCTGGTCGCGTTCGCGGCCCTTCGTTGCGAGGACGACCTCCGTGGCTTCCTCCCCCACCTTCTTGCAGACCGTGTCGACGCCCTTGGCCAGCAGGCGGGCGGTGTACGAGCCCTCGGGGTCCCCCTCGGCGGCCCGCGCGGCGACGGTCCGCTCGAGGCCCGCGAGCGTGGCGAACGCGCTGGTGTCGCCGGGCTGAAGCGCCCGGAAGAAGCACGAGGGCGCGCCCGTGTGGCACGCGGCGCCGACCTGGTCGACCAGCACCAGCAGCGTGTCGCCGTCGCAGTCCACCAGCACGCCGCGCACGGCCTGGGTGTGGCCGCTGGTGGCGCCCTTGTTCCACAGCTCCCCGCGGGAACGGCTCCAGAACCACGTGGTGCCCGTGTCGAGCGTGCGCCGCAGGGACTCGGCGTTCATGTACGCCATCATCAGCACCTCGCCGCTCGTGGCGTCCTGCACCACGGCCGGCACCAGCCCCGCCTCGTCGAACCGCACGGCGTCCAGGCCGACGACGTCGCCCACTAACCGCCCCCGTTGATGACGACGAGCTCGTCAACGACGGCCTTGGTCACCGACGTGCCCACGCGCGCGGAGCCCGCCGAGATCAGCGTCTCGACCTCCTCGAACGTCTTCACACCGCCGGAGGCCTTCACGCCCACCTGCTCGGGCAGCGCGTCGCGCATGATCTCGACGGCGTGCGGGGTGGCGGCGCCCCCGTAGCCGGTGCACGTGGTCGCGAAGTCGGCGCCCGAGTCGGCCACGATCTTGCACGCCAGCCGCAGGAGCTTGTCATCGAGCATCGGCGCCTCCACGATGACCTTCACCAGCGTGCTGCCCTTGCCGCTGTTGACGGCCCGTGACTGCACCGCGCGGATGATGCGCCGCAGTTCGTCGCGGACGAACGTGAACTCGCCCGACACGAGGGCGGGCACGTTCATGACGACCTCGATCTCGTCGGCGCCGTCGTCGACGGCCTGCTCGGCGGCCGCGAGCTTGACGGCGTGCGTGTCGCCCCCCAGGGGGTAGCCGACGGCCGCGCACGTCTTGACGTCGCTGCCGCGGAGGCGGTCGGCTACCGTGGGCACCATGTACGGCAACGCGACCAGCGCGGCCACGTGAAGCTCGACGGCTTCCTCGCACGCCCGCTCGACCTCCTCCGCACCCAGCGCGGGGGCCAGCACGAGGTGGTCGAGGGTCTTGGTGAGGTCCTCGACGCGCATCAGCCGCGCGGGAGGGCCGGTCGCGCGGACGGTGCAGCGGGGCTCGGGCCGAACATCCGGGCGAGTATAGCCACGCCCCCGGGCCCGGGGTCCGATGCCTGAGCTGCCCGAGATGGAGGCCCTCGCGCGCGGTCTGGACCGGGAGCTACGGGGCCGGACCGTGGCGTCGGTGCATCCCTACCAGCCCTCGACGTTCCAGGGGTCCGTGGCGCCGGACGAGGCGGTCGGCGCGACCATCACCGGCGTGGCGCGCCGCGGCAAGCTCATCATCGTCGGCCTGGGCGAGAACCTCACGCTGGTCGTCCACCTGATGCAGGCCGGCCGCCTGGGCCTGACCTCACCCCCTGCGGGCCGCCCGCCACGACGGGCGTGTCTGGGCCTGCGCGTGGACGACGCCACCGAGCTGCGGCTGCGCGAGCTGTCCACCACGCACCGCGCGTGGGCGCGCCTGGTGCGCGGGCCGGCCGGCGCCGACCCCGCGGTCGCCGCCCTGGGCCCGGAGGCCGTCGACCTGGACGCGGGGGGCTGGCGAGCGGCCCTCACCACTCCGCCGGGGGTGCTGCACACGGCGCTGCGGCAGGGGCGCCGGGTGGCGGGCGTGGGCCGGTGCTACGCCAGTGAGATCATGTGGGCCGCCCGCCTGCCGCCGCTGGCGCGCACGGCGACGTTGCCGGACGACGCGTGGGACCGTCTGGCGGCCGCGGCCCCGCGGGTGCTGGGCGATGCGGTCGAGCGGGCCGGGCGCACGATCACGACCGACCTGCCGGACAAGCAGGGCCGCGTGACCGCCGTGCACGGCCACTTCGGGGATCCGTGCCTGCGGTGCGGCACGCCGCTGTCGCGCGTGGCGTTCCGGGGGTACGAGCTGGTCTACTGCGCGCCGTGCCAGACCGGCGGCCGCGAGTACGCGGACCGCCGGATGAGCCGGCTGCTGCGCTGACCCATCAGCGGCGGAAGACCAGCACGATCTGACGAGCGGAGGGGCGGCGCACGACGGCGGGCCGGACCTGACGCGTGAGGCCCACGCCGTACGTGACCTGCCCCTCGAAGTCGCCGGCCATCCGCGCCTGGACCACCAGGTCGAGCGTGGGCGTGACGGTGCGCGGGGCGCACGAGGGCCGGTACGACGAGTCGTGCGCGTGGGCCATGGAGAACACCACCTGGCGGAACGCGCGCCCCCGGACGGCCACCGGCGCGCCGCTGCCGTCCTGCGTCACGCGCGTGACGGCGAACGTACGCACCGTGGCGGGGAGCCCGCCGCGGAACGTGAACACCAGGCGATCGGCGGACGTGCCGCGCTGCGCCTCGACGTGCTGGAGAACGGGCATCGCGCCGGCCGCAGCGGGCAGCGCACCGAGCGCCGTCGCGGCCACGCACGCGCGTAGGAGTCGGCTCATGGCGGGATGGTACGGCTGCCGCGGCGGACCGTCAACGGGCCCCCGCGGCGGATGCTCACGCCGTTGCGGTCACGGGCGGGCGGTCCGCGGCGCCCGGCGCCGTCACCCACCCGTCGGCGCCCGACGGCCCGGCAGCCGCCGTCTGCGCGGCCGGCCGCGGGCCGCGGCGGGAGATCG
>JAGQUM010000040.1:0-602 GCA_020438485.1 Thermoleophilia bacterium
GCCTCCCCCGCCGCTCCACGCGCCGACCCCGCCCACCCCGCCGGCTGACCCGCCGCCGTTGTACCCACCGGGCGTCGCGGTGTTGTAGATGCCCAGGGTGCCGACGCCGCCGACCAGCACGTACAGCGTCTGCCCGGGGGTGACCGCCAGCGTTCCCCTGACCTCGGCGCCCTTCCCGCCGGGGCACCCATTGGGAAGGATGCCGTACCCGCTGCCCCCCTGCGCCCCGTGCGCCGTGACCCTCACGCTCGTGACTCCGGCCGGCACCGTGTACGTCTGGGGCGCGCCGGTCGAGTTGAACGTGACCGGCGCCGCGGACGCCACGCCCGGGGCGAGCAGGGCGCAGCAAGCGGCGACGGCGGGCAGCGACCGCGCGGGGGCGCGGAAGAAGGCGTGGCTCACGGCTTTTCTCCTGGGTGCGGGTCGGCCGATCCTATCCGCTGGGACCCCGCGCGCAATGGGCACGCGCGCACGCCGCGACTGCCGCCGGATCGCCCCACCGCCGCCCGCGTCACCGCGGCCGGGAACTCAGCGGATGGGCGCGCTGGTGGGCTCGACGCACGACGGCAGCGCCGTCTCGCCCATCAGGTGACGATCGACGG
>JAGQUM010000040.1:619-38858 GCA_020438485.1 Thermoleophilia bacterium
TGGCCCACACGATGAGGCTCTGGCCGCGGCCCATGTCGCCGCAGACGAACACGTCGTCCACCGACGTGCGCCACTGGGCGTCGCGCGCCACGTTGCCGCGCGGGTCAATGTCCACCCCCAGCTGTTGCAGCAGACCGTCGCGCTCGGGGCCGACGAAGCCCATCGCCAGGAACACCAGCTCGCACGGGATCTCGCGCTCGGACCCCTCCACCGGAGTGAACGCGGGCCGGCCGTCCTCCATCGACATCTCCACGTCGACCGTGGCGATGCCGGTGAGGTTGCCGTCGTCGTCGCCCACGAACCGGGTGGTGGAGATGGCGTAGACCTGCTCCACGCCCTCCTCGTGCGCCGACGAGCTCATGTACATCAGGGGCCACATCGGCCACGGCGTCTGCTCGGCACGCTCGGCGGGGGGCCGCGGCATGATCTCCAGCTGCATCACGTTCGCGGCGCCCTGGCGGTTGGCCGTGCCCAGGCAGTCGGCGCCCGTGTCGCCGCCGCCGATGATGACCACGCGCTTGCCGGCGGCGTTGATGGGGTGCGCGTCGAGGTCGCCGGCGCCCACGCGGTTGGAGTCCGGCAGGTACTCCATGGCCTGGTGGATGCCCGAGAACTCGCGGCCCGGCATGGGGAGGTCGCGCCACGCCGTGGCGCCGCCCGCCAGCACGACCGCGTCGAACTGGTCGCGCAGCTCGTCGGCCGTGACATCCACGCCCACGTTCGTGCCCGTGCGGAACTCGGTGCCCTCGGCCACCATCTGCTCGAGGCGGCGGTCAATGACCCACTTCTCCATCTTGAAGTCGGGGATGCCGAAGCGCAGCAATCCGCCGGCCTTCTCGGCCCGCTCGAAGACCACGACGCCGTGACCCGCCCGCGTGAGCTGCTGGGCGGCGGCCAGGCCGGCCGGCCCGCTACCCACCACGGCGACGCGCTTGCCGGTGCGCGCCTCGGGGATGACGGGCTCGAGCCAGCCCTCGTCCCATGCGCGCTCGGCGATGCTGACCTCGACCTGTTTGATGGTCACCGGGGGCTGGTTGATGCCCAGCACGCACGCCTGCTCGCACGGCGCGGGGCACAGGCGCCCGGTGAACTCCGGGAAGTTGTTGGTGGCGTGCAGCCGGTCCGTGGCCTCGCGCCAGCGTTCCCGGTACACCAGGTCGTTCCAGTCCGGGATGATGTTGCCCAGCGGGCACGCCATGTTGCAGAACGGGATACCGCAGTCCATGCAGCGGCTGGCCTGGTCGCGCAGCCGGTGCGTCGGGAACCGCTGGTACACCTCACGCCAGTCGCCCAGCCGCTCGTCCACCGGGCGGCGCGTCGGCAGCTCGCGCGTGTGCTTGAGGAATCCCCTGATGTCACCCATGCGTCGGCGTCCCCCTTCGGTCAGTCGTCGGAGGCGCCGACGACGGCGGCCTCATCGGGTCCCAGGGCACCCTGCTCGGCCAGCACGCGCTTGAAGTCCTTCGGCATGACCTTGACGAACTGCCCGACCGCCTCGTCCCAGTCGTCGAGCACGCGCCTGGCCACCCGCGATTCGGTCTCGTCGAGGTGGCGGGTGACGCGGTCGCGCAGCCACTCGACGTCGTCGTCCTCCATCTCGTCGAGGTCGACCATCTCGCGGTTCACGCGGCCCGGGAACACCCCGTCGGGGTCCCACACGTACGCGATGCCGCCGCTCATGCCGGCGCCGAAGTTGCGGCCCGTGGGCCCGAGCACCACGACGCGCCCGCCGGTCATGTACTCGCAGCCGTGGTCGCCCACGCCCTCCACCACCGCGACGGCGCCGGAGTTGCGCACGCAGAAGCGCTCGCCGACGATGCCGCGCAGGAACACCTCACCGCCCGTCGCTCCGTACAGGATGACGTTGCCGGCGATGATGTTTTCCTCGGGAACGAACGACGCGTTCCTGTGCGGGCGCACCACGATGCGGCCACCCGACAGCCCCTTGCCGGTGTAGTCGTTGGCGTCGCCGTCGAGCCGCAGGGTCAGCCCCCGGGGCGCGAAGGCCCCGAAGCTCTGGCCCGCGGAGCCCTCGTAGTTGACCACGATGGTGTCGTCCGGAAGGCCGCCGGGGTGGCGGCGGGAGATCTCCTGGCCCAGCAGCGTGCCGGCCGTGCGGTTGACGTTGCGGATGGGCGTCGTCAGGGAGACCCGCGCGCCCTCCTCCAGCGCCGGGATGGCCTGCCGGATGAGCCGGTCGTCGAGCGTCTTGTCGAGGCCGTGGTCCTGGTCGCGCACGCGGTGCAGGGCGTCGCCCTCGGCGGGCTGCGGCATCTCCAGGATGGGCGACAGGTCCAGCTTGTGTGCCTTCCAGTGGTCGATGGCGGCAGTCGTGTCGAGCAGTTCGGCGTGCCCGATGGCCTCCTTCAGGCTGCGGAAGCCGAGCTGGGCCAGCAGCTCGCGGACCTCCTCGGCGATGAACTCCATGAAGTTCACCACGAACTCGGGCTTGCCGGTGAACCGGGCACGCAACTCGGGGTTCTGGGTCGCGATGCCCACCGGGCACGTGTCGAGGTGGCAGACCCTCATCATCACGCAACCCGACACCACCAGCGGGGCGGTCGCGAAGCCGAACTCCTCGCCGCCCAGCAGCGCGGCGATCATGACGTCGCGGCCCGTCTTCATCTGGCCGTCGACCTGCACCACGATGCGGTCGCGCAGCCGGTTCAGCAGCAGCGTCTGCTGGGTCTCGGCGAGCCCCAGCTCCCACGGCGCGCCCGCGTGCTTGATGGACGTCAACGGCGACGCGCCGGTGCCCCCGTCGTGGCCGGAGATCAGCACCACGTCGGCGTGCGCCTTGCTGACACCGGCCGCGACCGTCCCCACGCCGACCTGCGCGACGAGCTTCACGTGGATGCGCGCCAGCGGGTTCGAGCACTTCAGGTCGTGGATGAGCTGGGCCAGGTCCTCGATGGAGTAGATGTCGTGGTGGGGCGGCGGCGAGATGAGGCCCACGAACGGCGTGGAGTACCGCACCTTCGCGATCCACGGATACACCTTGGGCCCGGGCAGCTGGCCGCCCTCGCCGGGCTTGGCCCCCTGCGCCATCTTGATCTGGATGTCGGTGGCGTTGATGAGGTACTCGCTGGTGACGCCGAAGCGCCCCGACGCCACCTGCTTGATGCGGCTCACCCGCCAGTCGCCGTTGGCCTCCTTGCGGAAGCGGGCCGGGTCCTCGCCACCCTCGCCGCTGTTGGAGCGGCCGCCGATGCGATTCATGGCGATGGCCAGCGTCTCGTGTGCCTCTGCCGAGATCGAGCCGTAGCTCATGGCACCCGTCGAGAAGCGGCGCACGATCTCGCTGACCGGCTCGACCTCGTCGATCGGGATCGGCTCGCGCTCGCCGAAGCGGAACTCGAACAGACCGCGCAGCGTGGCCAGGCGCGTGGACTGGTCGTTCACCAACTGCGTGTACTGCTTGAAGATGTCGTACCGGCCGCTGCGGGTGGCGTGCTGCAGCTTGAAGACCGTCTCGGGGTTGAACAGGTGGTACTCGCCCTCGCGGCGCCACTGGTACTCGCCGCCCCCCTCGAGGCCGCGGTGCACGCGCTCCTCCGGCCGGTCGAGCCAGGCCAACTTGTGGCGGCGGGAGACCTCCTCGGCCACCTCGCCCAGGCCGATGCCCTCGATGCGGCTGACGGTGCCCGTGAAGAACTCGTCGACGAACTCCTGGCCGAGGCCGATGGCCTCGAAGATCTGGGCCCCGGTGTACGACGCGACGGTGGAGATGCCCATCTTGGACATCACCTTCAGCAGGCCCTTGCCGCAGGCCTTGATGTAGTTGCGCACCGCCTTGACGGGGTCTTTGAACTCCGTCATCCCCTGGGCGATCATGTCCTCGATCGTCAGGAACGCGAGGTACGGGTTGATGGCCGCGGCCCCGTATCCGATCAGCAGGCACATGTGGTGGCACTCGCGGGCGTCACCCGCTTCCACCACGAGCCCCACCCGGGTGCGGGTCTTCTCGCGGATGAGGTGGTGGTGCACCGCGGACGTCGACAGCAGCGACGGGATGGGCGCCATCTCGTGGTCGGACTCGCGGTCGGACAGCACCAGGATCTGGGCGCCCGCGGCGATCTCGAGGGACGCCTGCCGGCGGATCTCGTCGAGCGCGTCGCGCAGGCCCTGCTCGCCGTCGGCCACGCGGTACAGGCACCGGATGACGGCGGCACGGAAGTCGGGCGTCTCGCGCTGGTTCTCGGCGTCCTTGAGCTTCAGCAGTTCCTCGTTGGTGAGGATGGGCTGGCGCACCGAGATGAGGTGGCAGCTCTCGGGCTGCGGATCGAGCATGTTGCGCTCGGGACCCACGACCTTGCCGAGGGCGGTCACCATCTCCTCGCGGATGGCGTCGAGCGGCGGGTTCGTCACCTGGGCGAAGAGCTGCTGGAAATAGTCGAACAGCAGCCGCGAACGGTCGGACAGCACGGCCACCGGGGTATCGGTGCCCATGGAGCCGGTGGGCTCCACGCCGTCGCGGGCCATCGGCTCGAGGATGATGCGCAGGTCCTCGTTGGTGTAGCCGAACACCCGCTGCCTGCGCAGGACGTCGCGATGCGGCGCGAGCTCGTGCGCCGGCGCGACCATGTCGTCGAGCTCGATCATCTGCTCGTCCAGCCAGCGACCGTACGGCTTCTGGTTGGCCAGGCCGGTCTTGATCTCCTCGTCGCCGACGATGCGGCCCTCGGCCGTGTCGACCAGGAAGATCTTGCCGGGCTGCAGGCGCCCCAGGTGCAGCACCCGGTTGGGCGCCACGTTCAGCATGCCGGCCTCGGACCCCATGATCACCAGGTCGTCGGTGGTGACGACGTAGCGCGATGGGCGCAGCCCGTTGCGGTCGAGGACGGCGCCGATGACGGTGCCGTCGGTGAAGGCGATCGACGCCGGACCGTCCCACGGCTCCATGATGGTGGAGTGGTAGCGGTAGAAGTCCTTGCGGGCCTGGTCCATCTCGGTGTGGTGCTCCCACGCCTCCGGGATCATCATCAGCACCGCGTGGGGCAGCGAGTAGCCGCCCATGTACAGCAGCTCCAGCACCTCGTCGAACGAGGCGGAGTCGCTGGCGCCCGGGTTGCAGATGGGGAAGATCCGCTCCAGCTTGCCCGGGATGCCGGGACACTCCAGCAGCGCCTCACGGGCGCGCATCCAGTTGCGGTTGCCCTGCACCGTGTTGATCTCGCCGTTGTGGCTGATGAACCGGTACGGGTGCGCCAGCGGCCACGACGGGAACGTGTTGGTGGAGAAGCGCGAGTGCATCAGCGCCAGCGCCGAGTCCACCCGCTCGTCGCGCAGGTCCGGGAAGAACTCGTCGAGTTGCCCGGGCGTGAGCATGCCCTTGTAGACGAAAGTGCGGCCCGAGAGGCTGGGGACGTAGCAGCCCCCGGACGCCAGGTCGCCGCACGTGTTCTCGATGCGCTTGCGGATGATGAACGCGCGCTTTTCGAGCTCGAAGTCGCGTGCTCCGGCGATGAAGATCTGCCGGAAGCGGGGCATCGCGGCCAGCGCCTGCGCGCCCAGCCCGGACGGGTCGGTGGGTACGTCGCGCCAGCCCAGCACCTCCATCGACTCCTCGAGCACGATGGTCTCGATGCGGTGCACCATGTCGGCGGCGGCGGCGTCGTCCGTGGGCAGGAACACCATGCCCGTGGCGTAGCGGCCCTCGCCGGGCAGGCCGAAATCGACCACGCTGCGGAAGAACGCGCTGGGAAGCTGGATGAGCATGCCGGCGCCGTCGCCGGTGTTGGCCTCCGCGCCGCGGGCCCCTCGATGGTCGAGGTTGACCAGCGCCTCGCAGCCCTGGCGAACGATGGAGTGGCTGCGGTGGCCCTTCATGTGGACCACGAAGGCGACGCCGCAGGCGTCGTGCTCGAAGCGCGGGTCGTAGAGGCCCGTGCGTGCTGGTGCGCTGTAGGTGTCTATCGCGACCCTCCCGCGGCGCCGGAGCGCTATCCAAGAACGAAGGGGGCACGATACCGGTCGCGTGCCTTCGCTTGAAGGGTGGACGACGCCACCTCTCCGCGGACCGGCCCGTGGACGCACACCATAGGAGACGGGCGCGCCCTACGCCCACCTACCCGGCGTCGGCCCGGATGAGGTCCGCCGCCCGCTCGGCGACCATGATGACCGGGGCATGGATGTTGCCGGAGGTGATCATCGGGAACACGGACGCGTCCGCGACCCGCAGGCCGTCCACGCCCCGCACCCGCAGGCGCGGGTCGACCACCGCGGCGGGGTCCGATCCCATGCGGCACGTGCCGCACGGGTGGTACAGCGTCTGCCCCGTCGCGCGGGCCCACTCCAGCATGCCGCCGTCGTCCGCATCCGGGCCGGGGTTCATCTCGCGCACCACGAACGGGGCCAGGGACGGCCGCGCCACCAGCCGGCGGGCGGCGCGCATGGCGCCCACGACGACCGCGACGTCGGCGTCGTCGGTGAGGAATCGGGGCCGGATCACGGGCGGCGTGCGGACGTCCGGCGAGCCGGCGTGGATGGATCCCACGGACCGCGGTCGCTGCTGGATGATGCCGATGGTCATGCCCGGCTCGCGGTCCAGCACCCGGCGGGCGGCGTTCTCGTAGCTGGCGTGCATGAACAGGAACTGGGCGTCGGGGCGCTCGCCCTCGGAGCCGGTGGCGACGAACCCGTGGCAGAGCGCAGGACCCAGCGTGAGCACGCCGGTGCGGCGCGCCGCGTAGCGGGCGGCGGCCCGCGCCAGCCGCCATCCCCGCGACGCCTCGTTGACCGTGACGACGCCTCGCAGGCGCCAGTTCATGCGCAGCGCGTAGTGGTCGCGGTAACCCTCCCCCACGCGGGGCGACGCGACGCGCACCGGGACGCCGATGGCGCCCAGCACCCGCGGGTCGCCGATCCCCGACACCTCGAGCATCTGGGGCGAGCGGATGGCGCCGAGCGCCAGGATCACCTCGCGGCGGGCGGCGACGTGCACGGGCCCATGGGGCGCGCGGAGCGTGGCCCCCGTGCAGCGCGCGCCGTCGAACGCCAGGCCGGTGGCCCACGTGTGCGGCATCACCGTGAGGTTGGGACGGCCACGGGCGGGCGCGAGCCACGCGTCGTACGGGCTCCATCGCCGGCCCCGGTGCTGGTTCACCTGGTAGTAGCCGAAGCCCCGCTGGTCGGCGTTGTAGTCGTCCACGAGCGCGGCGCCGTCCTCCACCGCCGCGCGCAGGAACGCGTCCGCGATGGGAAACCGCTCGCGCACCTGGGTGACGTGGAACGGCCCGCGGTGCCCCCTGGCCGGCCCGCCCTGCGCGTAGTCCTCGAACCGGCGAAACACCGGCTCGACGTCGGGCCAGGCCCAGCCGTCGGCGCCCGCCGCGGCCCAGCCGTCATAGTCGGCCGGCTGGCCGCGCACGTAGACCATGCCGTTGATGAGGCCGGAGCCCCCGAGGCCCCGCCCGCTGGGGACGGGGATGACACGGCCGTTGGTGGCGGCGTCCGGCGACGTCTCGTAGAACCAGTTGTACTCGCGGCTTCTCAGCAGGTTCCCGAACCCCGCGGGCAGCCGGATGAACGGGCTGCGGGGCTCGCCGCCTGCCTCCACCACCACGACGCGGTGGCGGCCCGAGGCCGTCAGGCGGTCGGCCAGGACGCAGCCCGCGGTGCCTCCCCCCAGCACCAGGTAGTCGCATTCGACGTGGCCCGCGCCGGGGCCGGGGTGCCTGGACATGCCGCATTCTCCCTCTCCGCGGGCGCGACGTCACCCCGCCGCGTCCGGGTGATCCCGGAGACGCCGCGGGCGGCTTCCCGATACCGTCGTCGCGCCGCCTCCCGCAGATTCGCCGCATGACCACCTCACCTCCCCCCTCGCGCCGCTTCTGGACCGACGGTCCCGGCGGCGTCCTGTGGCGCAGCGGCGCCACCGCCATTGTCGCGCTCGTCGCGGCCGAGATCGCCGTCCTGCTGGTGATCTTCGGCTACGGAATCCTCGCGCTGGCGGCCGCGGCCCTGTCGCTCGCCGCGGGACTCACCGTGTGGCGGCGCGGGCTGCTGCCGTGTGCCGTCGTGGCGTGCGCCATCTCCCTGCCCGCCGCGTCGGCCACGCGTGACCCCGTGCGCATCGCGCCGCGCGCAACCGGCGTCCAGATCGTCCAGCCGCGCACCGCCGCCGAGATCCGACCGTCGTACCGCCAGGGGTTCGGCGCCCTCGTGGTCGACCTGCGCCGCACGCGCCTGCCGTCCGGCGGTCACCTGTCCATCTCCGCCCGCAGCGACACGGACCGGGTGATCGTGGCCCTGCCGCGTGACCGCTGCGTCAACGTGCGGGTGCGCCGCACGCTACTGCCGGCGCCCGGCGACGTCGAACGCCGTGCGCTGCGCCTGGCCGGGCTGCCGGCCGATCCACGCATGCCCGCGTACATGGTCTCGGGCTTCGGCGGCCCGGGGCCGGCGCCGCCGGCGCCGGCGTTCCCGGCGACGTCGGTGTTCTCGCGCATCTCGGGCGCGTCCCCCGACGGGCACGCGGTGGTGCGCCGGTCCCGCGACGCGCGCGCGGCGTCGCTGGACCTCGTCGTCGCGTCGCCGGCGAACGTGGTGGTGCGCGACTTCCCCTCGTCGGTCGGCCTCCTGAACGAGGAGGCGTGGCAACAGGTCTCGGGCAGCCAGTGGCCCGTGGGCGTCGAGACGACGCCGAACCCCGGGCAGCGACGCGAGGCGTGGGCATGGAAGCCCCGCTGGAGCGCCGCCGACCGGCGCCGCGGCATCCCGCGGCGCTGGGCCCGGTGGGGCGCGGCGGTCGTCCCCGAGCTGAGGGCCCAGGCCGCCCGCGCCGCCGGGTACTGCGCGTCGCGCGGGGTCCTGGCCGGGTACTGGGCCACGGCGGAGATCACGGGGCGGTCCGCGACCGTGTACCTCTCGGTCAACGGCGTGGGCCGCGTGGCGTGGACGCGCGTCCTGAGCGACGGATCCGTCGCGCCAACCGCACCGGCGATCCCGGTGGGGGGCGCCGTATGAGCGCCCGCGCGTCGCACCCCATCCGCCGCCTGCCCGCCGCCGCGGGCGGGGCGGCCGTCCTTACGCTGGCCGCGTCCATGGTCGCGGGCCCCGGTGGGAGCACCGTCCCCACCGTGATCCTGGGCGCCGCCGCCGTGGTGCTGCTGGCCCTCGCGCTGGGCGCGCGGGCCAGGCTGCTCGACGCCGAGGTCGGTCTGGGCACGCTCGGCCTCGTCGCCCTCGTGGTGGCGAACCTCGCCGCCGTCTACTGGCTGCTGTCGTCCGTCGCGGTGGCCCGCGCCCTCGTGCCCGCCGCGATGCTTGTCGCCGGCGGCGCGCTCATCGGCCTCACGCTGGCCCGCACGCGGGACGACCGCGGCGACGCCCTGACGCCGTGGCAGTCCATGACCGCCGACACCACGTCGCGCACGTCGGGGAGGGCCCTGCGGACACTGGGCCCCGGGCTGGCGGGCACGTTCCTGGTGATCGTCGCGTGCGGTGTGCTGGTGCGCCACCTCGCCGTGTACGGAGCGGCGTGGGCGCTGCTGGGCACCGTGATGCTGACCGTCGCCACCGTCGCGCCGGCCGCGTTCGCGACCCGCTGGGTGGCGCTGAGCCGCACCCCCGCGTCGGCGGCGCCCGCCCGCAGCGACGCCCAGGTCGCGGCGCACCTGCACGACTCGGTCCTGCAGACGCTGGCCCTCATCCGGCGGTCGGCGGACGATCCCGGCCGCGTCGGCCGGCTGGCCCGGGCCCAGGAGCGTGACCTGCGCGACTGGCTGGCGGGCCGCGACGCCGACCGCGCCGACACGCTGGGGCCCGCGTTGCGGGCCGCGGCCCGCGAAGTGGAGGACTCCCATCCCGACGCCGCCATCGAGGTGGTCGCCGTGGGCGACACCCCGCTCACCGCGGCCTTGCAGGCGATGGTGGACGCCGCGCGCGAGGCCATGCTGAACGCAGCGCGCCACGCCGGCACGCGCATCCAGGTGTATGCCGAGTGCGAGGCCGAGGGCGTCGTGACGGTCTACGTGCGCGACACCGGCCCGGGCTTCGTGTTGGACGACGTCCCCCCACAGCGACGGGGCGTGCGCGATGCCATCATCGGCCGCATGGACAGCGTGGGCGGCGAGGCCGTGATCGACTCGGGCGAGGCCGGCACGGAGGTGACGCTGCGCCTCACCCGCGGCGGGGGCGGGTGACGGGCGCGCCCCCCACCGTCGTGCTGGTGGACGACCACGCCCTGTTCCGGGCGGGGGTGCGAGCCGAGCTGGAGGGCCGCGTGGACGTGGTCGGCGAGGCGGGCGACGTCGCGTCGGCCGTCCGCGCCGTGATGGCCGCCGGACCCGACGTTGTGCTGCTGGACGTCCATATGCCCGATGGGGGCGGCCTGGAGGTGCTGCAACGGGTGCTCGCCCGCCGCCCCGCCCAGTGCTTCCTGGCGCTGACGGTGTCCGACGCGCCCGAGGACGTCATCGCGATCATCCGGGCGGGAGCCCGCGGGTACGTGGAGAAGTCCATCTCCACCGACGACCTGGCGGCGGCGATCGCGTCCGTACGGGCCGGGGAACCGGTGTTCAGCCCGCGCCTGGCCGGGTTCGTACTGAACGCGTTCGCCGGCCGCGCCCCCGTGGGCGCCGTGGACCCGGACGTCGAGCAGCTGACGCCCCGCGAGCGCGACGTGCTGCGTCTCATCGCCCGCGGCTACAGCTACAAGCAGACCGGCCTGCACCTGGGCATCTCGCCCCGCACCGTCGAGACGCACGTGTCGTCAGTGCTGCGCAAGACGCAGCTCTCCAGCCGCCACGAGCTGGCGCACTGGGCGTCCCGCAGGGGGCTCGCCGGCGACTGACGGCGCGGGAAGTAAGGGCGGCCGAAATGCCCAACGTCCCGCCGGTTCGACCCCGGTCGGCCGGCCGGGATGTGCGAGGCTCGACCCATGATGTCGCTGGCGGGGCACGAGCCACACGCGGCCGGGATGTCCGGCAAGCTCAACTGGTTGCGCGCGGGCGTGCTGGGGGCGAACGACGGGATCATCTCCACGGCGGGCCTCGTGGTCGGCGTCGCGGGCGCCACGGCGAACAGCCACACGCTGCTCATCTCGGGCGTCGCGGGCGGCCTGGCCGGCGCGCTGTCGATGGCCGTGGGCGAGTACGTTTCGGTCAGCACCCAGCGCGACACGGAGCGGGCGCTGATCGCGCTGGAGACCCGCGAGCTGGCCGATGACCCCGAGGGCGAGCTGGAGGAGCTGATCGGCCTCTACGAAGCCAAGGGCCTTTCGCCCGGCCTCTCGCGCGAGGCCGCCGAGCAGCTGACGGCCGGCAACGCGCTGGCCGCGCACCTGGACGCCGAGCTGGGCATCGACCCGGACGACCTCACCAACCCCTGGCACGCCGGCATCGCGTCGTTCTTCGCGTTCCTCGCCGGCGCCGCCATCCCGCTGCTGGCGATCCTGCTGAGCCCCACGGGCCTGCGCCTCGCCGTCACGATGGCCGCGGTGCTGGTGGGCACCGGACTGACCGGGTTCATCAGCGCGCACCTCGGGCGGGCGCCGAAGCCGCCCGCCATCGTGCGCAACCTCATCGGCGGGGCGCTGGTCATGGCCATCACGTACACGGTGGGCACGATGATCGGCGGCGCCGCCGGCTGACGCCCTCGGGGCGGATCAGGCGGCGAGGGACTCCGCGGTCGTCACCCGGTTGCGGCCCGCCTGCTTGGCGGCGTACATCGCCGCGTCGGCGTCCTGGAACGCGGAGTCGAACCCCTCCATGCACAGGAAGGAGCGGGAGACGCCCACGCTGACGGTGCACACGATGTGCCCGACACCCGTCGCCGCGTCCCCGCGGACGATCTCGACGGCCTCGACGACGGCGCGAAGACGCTCGGCCAGGCTCGCGGCCTCGTCGGCGTCGGCATCGAGGCACCCCACGACGAACTCCTCGCCGCCGGTGCGGGCCACCAGGTCGCCCGCACGGACGTGGGCCCGCAGCGCGTCGGCGACCCCGCACAGCGCGTCGTCGCCCGCCCGGTGGCCGTGGGTGTCGTTGATGGCCTTGAAGTGGTCGAGGTCCAGCAGCAGCAGCACGGCCCCGCGCGACGAGCGCCCGGCGAGGTGCTCCGACAGCCGCCGCGTCATCCCCCGGCGGTTGAGCACACCCGTGAGGGGATCGTGGACGACGGCCGCCTCCAGTTCGCGGGTGAGGCGGATGAACACCATCCACGTGATGAGCGGCGCCAGCACCACGGCCATCACCGACACGTATCCGTAGAATACGAGCTGGTACCACCGGGCGGGATCCAGCGCGGTGATGCCGTCACGGATGATGTGTCCGGCCTTCAGCGCGTGCAGGAGCCCGACCCCGGCGCACGTGGCGGCGAGCACCCGCAGCGGCACCTTCAGCCTGTCGGCGGCGTGCCGCGATCCCGCGCGCCACATCGTGACCGCGAGGGTCGAGAAGACCACGACGGCGCACGCCGCCAGCAGCACGTAGCGCGCCTCGGGGCCGGCCAGCGGGTGGAGGATCACCTGTGCCGCCGTGTACCCCGCGACCCCGGTCCACAGCACCGGCCAGCCGGGAGCCGGCTCGCCGAGGAAGCGGCGCAGCCCCGTGTAGAGGAGCACCGGCGCCAGGACCGACATGGTGTGGTTCGCCACGCCCATCACGCTCCAGTCGGGGCGGTGCCCCAGCAGTTGCATCACGAACGACGCGCTCAGCAGGACGTTGCAATAGCCGAGATCCTTCGTCCCGTGCACCTGGGGTAGCCGCGAGCCCATCAGGAACGCGAGCACCCCGAAACACAACAGGTGGGCCGCGATGATCGCGACGATGACGTTCGTGGCCTGCATGTGGGAGTGGCTGCGCCTCCGCGTGGCCGCGTGGGAGAGCCGGCGGACGGCACGCCGCGGGCCTTGTGCCCCATGTGTCGGAATGTCGCGGCCAACCCTTACGATGGCGGCATCATGAATCTCACCGACGCGGATGCCGTGCTGTTCGACCTGGACGGCGTGATCACCCCCACCGCCGACGTCCACATGGCCGCGTGGTCGCGGATGTTCAACGGCCTCCTGCGCGAGCGGGGCATCGCGGAGCCGTACACGGACGCCGACTACTTCGCGTACGTCGACGGAAAGCCCCGGTACGACGGCGTGCGCGGGTTCCTGACCTCCCGCGGCATCGCGCTGCCTGAGGGGACGCCCGGCGACCCGTCAGCGGCCGAGACGGTGTGCGGGCTGGGCAACCGCAAGAACGACGTGTTCACGGAGGTCCTGCGGCGCGACGGCGTGCGCGCCTACCCCGGGTCGCTCGCGCTCGTCGACGCGCTGGAGGCGCGCGGGACGCCCATGGCCATCGTGTCGTCGTCGCGCAACGCGCGTCCCGTCCTGGACGCCGCGGGCCTCACCCACCGGTTCGCGTGCGTCATCGACGGCCTCGTGGCCGCCGAGGAAGGCCTGCCGGGCAAGCCCGCCCCCGACACGTTCCTGCGGGCGGCCGAGCGGCTGGGCGTGCCCGCCGGGCGGGCCGCGGTGTTCGAGGACGCCGTCGCGGGCGTGCGGGCGGGGGCCGCCGGTGGCTTCGGGCTGGTGGTCGGCGTCGACCGCGGCGCCGGCGAGGAGGCCCTGCGCGACGCCGGCGCCGGCGTGGTGGTGGACGACCTCGCTCGGCTCGTGCCCGGGGCGGGGCGGACGACGTGAGCGGGCCGCCCCGGGACCCCGACCCGGTTGACCGCGCGAAGTTCCCGCCGGACGAGTGGGCCCTGGTCGAGAAGGACGTCAACCACGGCGACATGAGCGTCACCGAGACGCTGTTCACGGTGGGCAACGGGTACCTGGGCATGCGCGGCAACCCCGAGGAGGGACGCCCCGCCCACGAGAACGGCACGTTCGTCAACGGCTTCCACGAGACGTGGCCCATCCGCCACGCCGAGGAGGCGTACGGGTTCGCCCGCACCGGCCAGACCATCGTCAACGCGCCCGACGCGAAGGTGATGAAGCTGTACGTCGACGACGAGCCGCTGACGCTGGCCGTCGCGGACTTCGAGGAGTACGAACGCCGCCTGGACTTCCGCACGGGCGTGCTCACGCGTGACATCCTGTGGGCCACCCCGTCGGGCAAGCGCGTGCGCGTGCGCTCGACGCGCATGGTGTCGTTCACCGAGCGGCACCTCGCCGTGATGACCATCGAGGTCACCGTGCTGGACCGCCGCGCGCCGGTGGTGATCTCGTCGCAGATCATCAACCGGCAGGACGGCATCAACGAATACAACGTGCACTCGAAGGCGGGCCCGCACGAAGGCGCGTCCGACCCGCGGCGGGCGACCCGCTTCGACGAACGGGTGCTGAACCCCGTGGATCACTGGCACAACGAGCGCCGCATGCTGATGGGCTACCGGTGCAACAACTCCGGGATGACCATCGCGGTGGGCGCCGAGCACGCCATCGCCACGAACAACACCTACGACGAGATCGAGGCCGTGGACGACGACCTCGGCAAGAAGGTGTACCGCGTCCACGCCCTACCGGGCGTGCCGATCCGGATCACGAAGGCCGTCGCGTACCACACGTCGCGGGGTGTCCCGGTGCGGGAGCTGTTCGACCGCTGCCGACGCACGCTGGACCGCTTCCGAGAGAAGGGCGTGAACGAGCTCCACGCCGAGCAGCGCGGGTGGCTGGCGCGATACTGGCGCAATACCGACGTCGTCATCGACGACCGGCCCGGCGCCCAGCAGGCCATCCGGTGGGCGCTGTTCCAGCTGGCGCAGGCGGCCGCGCGGGCCGACCAGATGGGCATCGCCGCGAAGGGCGTGAGCGGGTCGGGCTACGAGGGCCACTACTTCTGGGACACCGAGGTCTACGTCGTCCCGTTCCTCGTGTTCACGAACCCCACGATGGCCCGCAACGCGCTGACGTCGCGCCTGAACCTGCTGGAGCCCGCCCGCGAACGGGCCCGCGAGCTGTCGCAGCGCGGGGCGCTGTTCCCGTGGCGCACCATCAACGGCGAGGAGGCGTCCGCGTACTACGCGGCGGGCACGGCCCAGTACCACATCGACGCCGACATCGTGTACGCCCTGTGCAAGTACGCGGACGTCACGGGCGACACCGCGTTCCTGTACCGCCGCGCCATGGACACGCTGGTGGAGACCGCCAGGATGTACGCCGACCTCGGGTTCTGGCGCCCCAGCGACGAGGGCCGGTCGTTCCACATCCACGGCGTCACGGGGCCCGACGAGTACACGACCGTCGTGAACAACAACATGTTCACGAACGTGATGGCCCGCTTCAACCTCGAGCGCGCCGCGGCGCTGATGCGCCGGATGCGCACCGACGAGCCCGACGGGTACGCCCGCCTGGTGGACCGGCTGGACGTCACGGACGACGAGATCGACGAGTGGGCCGAGTGCGCGGCCGCGATGTACATCCCGTACGACGAGACGCTCGAGATCCACCCCCAGGACGACCACTTCCTGGATCGCGAGCTGTGGGACCTCGAGGCCACGCCGGACGACAACCGGCCGTTGCTGCTGCACTACCACCCGCTGGTGATCTACCGGTTCCAGGTCCTCAAGCAGGCCGACGTGGTGCTGGCGCTGCTGCTTCAGGGCGACCGCTTCACCGCCGCCGAGAAGCGGGCCGACTTCGAGTACTACGATCCCATCACCACGGGCGACTCGACGCTGTCGGCCGTCGTGCAGAGCATCATCGCGGCAGAGGTGGGCTACCACGAGATGGCTCTGCGGTACTTCTACGACGGCCTGTTCGTGGACCTGGCGAACCTGCACGGCAACACGCGCGACGGCGTGCACGTGGCCGCCGCCGGCGGGGTGTGGAACTGCCTCGTGTACGGCTTCGCCGGGATGCGCGACCACGACGGCCACATCACGTTCGATCCCCGCCTGCCCGAGCGCTGGACCGGCCTCACGTTCCCGCTGCAGGTCTGCGGCAACCGCATCCGGGTGCGGCTGACGCCGGACGGCATCGCGTTCACGGGAGAGGAGGGCGGGCCCGTGCACGTCTCCGTGCGGGGCCGGCGGGTCACGGTGGAGGAGGGCGAGACGACCGCCGTGCCCCTGATCGGGCAGGGTCCCCGCCGTCCGGACCTCGAGGGCGTGCACCCGGTGGTGGGCGGGCATCGCGCCGACGGCTCCATTATCACCGCCGGCGTGCCGACGCCCACCGAGGACGTCGAGCGGTTGCCGCCCGCGTAGGCGGCGCCACCGGCCCACTCCCAGGGTGAGCATCCCGTGGGGGTGGGCGCGGCCGACGCCCCGCGGCGGGTCGGCGAGGACGGGGACGGGAACGGCCACCGGAGAGAGATGGCCGGAAGGGGCGGACCGTGGGGGACCTCCGGCGGGCGCGTCCGGCGTTGCCCTCGGTCTCACGGGCGCCCGGTCCCGGTCACGACGCCGCCGCGAAGCCTCCCGGAGCGGGCGCGCCAACGGGGGAGCCGCGTGCCGTCGCGCCGCCCCGCCGGTCTAGAAGAGCTGGTTCTCGCCCGAGAAGATCTCGCTGACGGACTCGTCGCAGAACACGTTGTGCACCGAGTCGGCAAGGATCCCCGCGACGGAGACCACCTTGATGAGGTCGCCGGGGGCGTTCTCGGCCAGCGGGATGGTGTCGGTGACGACCACCTCCTCCAGGCCCGAGCCCTGCAGCCGCTCGAACGCCGGCCCCGAGAAGATGCCGTGCACCGCCGCGGCGAACACGCGGTTCGCGCCCGCCTTCTTGATCGTCTTGATACCGGCTGCCAGCGTTCCCGCGGTGTCGATCATGTCGTCGATGAGGATCGCGTCGCGACCCTTCACGTCGCCCACCAGGAACGTGATCTCGGCCTCGTTGTGCTCGGGCCGCTGCTTGGCCAGCAGCGCCAGGCGGGCACCCAGCTTCTCGGCGACGTGGTTGGCCAGCTTGGCGCGACCCGCGTCGGGCGAGACCACGACGATCTTCCCGAGGTCGCCGGACAGCTGGCGCTCGCGGAAGTGGTCGACCAGGAGGGGGATGGCCGTCATGTGGTCGACGGGGATCTGGAAGAACCCCTGCACCTGCCCCGCGTGGAGGTCCATGGTCAGCACGCGGTCGACGCCCGCGGCCTGTAGCAGCTCGGCCACCAGCTTGGCGGTGATGGGCTCGCGTGGCGCGGACTTCTTGTCCTGCCGGGAGTAGCCGTACCAGGGGATGACGGCGTTGATGCGGTGCGCCGACGCCAGCTTGGCCGCGTCGATCATGATGAGCAGTTCCATCAGCGCGTCGTTGACGGGCCGGCACGTGGACTGCACCAGGAAGATGTCCGCGCCGCGGATGCTCTCCTCGAAACGCACGTAGATCTCGCCGTTGGCGAACGTCTTCAGCGTGACGTCACCCAACTCGATGCCGAGACGGTCGGCGATGCGCTCGCCCAGGTCGCGGCTGGAGCGGCCAGCGAACACCATCAGGCGCTTCGAGTCCTCCCGGTCGATGCTGGTGCTCGTCACGACGATGCCTCCCCGTCGGCCTTGGCCTTCGCCGCGGCGGCCTTGGCCGCGGCCTTCTCGGTGAACCCCTCGATGTTCGACTGGCGCGCCCGCGCGATGCCCAGCGCGCCCGCCGGCACGTCGTGCGTCAGGATGCTGCCGGCCGCCGTCATGGCGTCGTCGCCGATGGTGACCGGGGCCACCATCACGCAGTCGGACCCGGTGCGCACGCGCGAGCCGATCGTGGTCCTGTGCTTGCGGAAGCCGTCGTAGTTCGCGGTGATGTTGCCCGCGCCGACGTTCGTGCCCTCGCCGATGGTCGCGTCGCCGATGTACGACAGGTGGGGCACCTTGGAGCCCGCCCCGACCGTGGAGTTCTTGGTCTCCACGTACGTGCCGACCTTGGCCCCCTCGCGCAGGTCGGTGCCGGGCCGCAGGTATGCGAACGGACCCACCGTGACCCCATCGGCCACGTCGCTGTAATGCACGCGGGCGGCCGTGATGGCGACGTCGTCGCCCACCGTCGACCCCTCGATCACGACGTCAGGGCCGATCTGGCAGCGGGCGCCGATCTTTGTTGCCCGCGTCAGGTGGACGCCGGGGTACAGGACCGTGTCCTCGCCCACCTCCACCCCGTGCTCGAGGTACACCCGCGACGGGTCGGTCATCGTGACCCCCGAGAGCATCAGCTCCTCGCGCAGGCGCCGCTGGAGGACCTCCTCCACCTCGGCCAGCTGCACGCGGGTGTTGACGCCCGCCACCACGTCCGGGTCGTCCGACACGAGCGCACCGACGCGACCGGGCCACGCGCCCAGCACGTCGGGCAGGTACAGCTCGCCCTGCGCGTTGTGGGCCCTCAGACCGGTGAGCGCGTCCTCCAGGTCGGGGCGCGAGAAGCAAAAGATGCCCGCGTTGATCTCGCCGAGGGCCAGCTGCGCGTCGTCGGCGTCGGCGGCCTCCACGACCGCTTCCACGGCGCCGTCTCCCGACCTGACCACGCGGCCGTAGGAGCCCGCGTCGTCGAGCACCGCCGTGACCATGGTGGCGGCGTGGCCGGACCCCGCGTGGCTCTCGACCAGCGCCCGGAACAGCTGCGGCCGCACCAGGGGGGTGTCGCCGCACGCGACGACGACGTGGTCGCAGTCCGGCGCCAGGGCGGCGAGCCCCACCTGCGTGGCGTGACCCGTGCCGCGTTGCTCGGCCTGGACCGCGGTGGTGACCCCGTCAGGCAGGGATGCGGCCACGTCCTCGGCGCCGTGCCCGACGACCACCACGGTGTGCGCGGGCGACGCTGCCCCGACGGCGTCGAGCACCCAGGTCAGCATGGGGCGCCCGGCGCACGCGTGCAGCACCTTCGCACGGGAGGAGCGCATCCGCGTGCCCTTGCCCGCCGCCAGCACCACCACGCCCAGCTTCATGCGCGCTCCGTCCGTGTCGTGTGAGTGGAGGAGGTTGGGGCGGGAGGATTCGAACCCCCGATCACGGGACCAAAACCCGTTGCCTTACCCCTTGGCCACGCCCCACCGGGTCCGTGCCCCGAGTATAGGAGGCGGGCACCCCGCGGCCGCCCGGTCACGCCCCGAGCACCCGCACGTCGGCGACCACGGCCACCCGCTCGTCGGACGTCTCGCCCGTCTCCTGGTTGACGACCTCGATGGTGTCGGCGATGCAGTCGACGCACACCCGGTCGCCCTCCTCCATGGTGCCCTCGGGGAAACGCCGCGCCAGGTCGCCCTTCAGCTCGAACGTGTTCATCGCGAGCGTCTCGTCGGTGTCGAGGCTCAGCAGGATGACGTCGCCGTGGTAGGGATCCACGTCCCGCCACAGCAGGCTGATCCGGCCGGTAATCGAGACGACGTCGCTCACGCCGGGCAGACTCTATCCATGCCGAGCGGTGCGCGACGCCCCACCAGCTACATGCTGCTGGGCCCCCCTGACATCCTGTTCGACGTCCTGGAGGACTTCGCGGACGTCGGCTGGCGCACGGGGCACGCGGGATGGAAGGCGGTCGTCACGGCGCCGGCCGAGGAGGACGGCCACGCGGCTCCCGCCTGGCCCGTCGAGGTCACGCTGGTGGAGGTTGTGCGCGAGGGGCACGTGCGGGCGTGCCGGGAGCACCTCGCCTGAGGGCACGCGCCGCGGCCATCACCCACGGGGTCAGCGCCAGGGCCGCCATGTCGAAGAACACGTAGCCGCCCGCGATTCCACTGGGCGGGTTGCCGTTGGGCACGCCGATGCCCGGCACCTCGGGCAGCCAGAACCACGTGCCCAGCGCCGTGCCGTAGAGCTCGAGGAACGCGACGTACGTGAACACCCCCGCGTAGACGACGCCCGACGGGCTGCGGGTCATGAACGCGGCCAGTATCACGGCGCCGATGGCCCCCGCCACGTCGAGCCGCGGCAGCACCCCCAGGCCCAGCAGGCCCCAGCCCAGCACGCCGGCCGTCGCGAGCGCCACGAACGGACCGGCGTAGGCGCGCACCAGGCGGGTGTGCGTCAGGCGCAGCCCGAACAGGTAAACCATGCCGTGCCCGGGGGGCACGAAGCTGGGCAGGTTGTGGTGGCGGTAGACGTAGGCGCCCCACAGGATCGAGCCGACGATCTCGAAGAACGTGGCCACCACCACGACGATCAGCGCCTGGTAGCGCTCGTGCGGCTCCGAAAGCCACAGCAGGCCGGCGAAGATCGTCCACGCGCAGAGCCCCAGCACCGGCTGCCACCCGAACGCCAGCACCTTGTCGAGCCACAACCCGACCAGCCCCGCGAAGAGGATGACGGCGCACGACCCCCACGCGATCCACTGCCCCCGTCGATCGTGAACATTGTGTTGCAGCGCCGCTGCGGGTGCTGGGGCGTGGCAGGTGCTCACCGCGGGCATAGTATTGACCCATGTCCGTGACCCGCCTGCACTTCCAGCAAGAGATCGAGGCCCTGCGCTCGGGGATGCTCGAGATGGCCAGCGTCGTCCTGGCACAGGTCGAGCGCGGCGTCGCCGCGTGGGACGACGTCGACCACGCCGCCGCCGAGGCGGTGATCGAGGGCGACGACCGCGTCGACGACCTGTGCGCCGAGCTCGACCAGCGCATCTTCAGCATCCAGATCCTTGAGGCCCCCGTCGCCACCGACCAGCGGCTGCTGCACGTCGGGCTCATCACCGTCATCGCCCTGGAGCGCGTGGGCGACCTCGCGACGGCCATGGCCCAGTTGGCGCTCAACGAGACCGCCGGCGACGCGATCCCCCAGATCCAGCTGCTCATCCGCCGCATGAGCGCCCAGGCGGTCGACACGCTGGCACTGGCCATCCAGGCCATCGCCCGGGGAGAGATCGAGCTGGGCGAGCGCGCGGTCGCCCAGGCGAAGGGCGTGCGCGAGATGCTCGACCAGGTGGTTGCCGCGGTCGGCACGTCCACGGCGGCCCCCGAGACGCGCACGTGGGCTGCGGCCGCCGTGCTTGTGGCTCGTCACCTCGAGCGAGTCGCCAACAACGGCGCCGAGTTGGGCAGCCGCGTGCGATTCCTCGTCACTGGCGAGCCGTTCCAGCGGGCCAACCGGAAGGTCTCGAGCGGCTAGTCCCCCTCGTCGTCCCTGCGGTCGCCGTCGGACTCGTCGGCGGCCTTCGGGCGGGATGCCTCGTGCTGCTGCTCCAGTTGCTCGAGCCGCTCGAGTGCGGCGAGCGCGTCGTCACCCGCGCCGATGTTCCGGATGCTGGTGCGTCGATCGCGCTTTGCCTTCGCCATCAGGAGTCCTCCGTTCGGAACCCCGAGTGTAAAGCACCCACCTACACGCGGCCGTCGGCCAGGGCCCTCACCAGCCCCGCGTCGGCCGGCGGGAACGGATAGCCCGGCAGGTCCGTCCGCCTGACCCAGCGGAACTGCACCACCTCCACGGGACGGGGCCGCTGCCGCGCGCGCCACCCGCAGCGGTGGAACCGCAGCTCCAGTGGCCCCGATTGCGCGGTCCACACCCGCGGGCCCACGTCCACGTCGACGGCCAGTTCCTCGCGGATCTCCCGCGACAGGGCCGCCGCGTCGGACTCGCCCGGCTCCCGCTTGCCACCCGGGAACTCCCAGCGGTGGGGATGCCCGCGGTCCGGCAGCCGCTGGCTGATAAGGACCCGGCCGCCGCGCTCGATCACGGCCGCGACCACGACGTCTCGGCGCGGATGGCTACGCATGGCCGGCCCTCACCAGCCACCGGCCGTCGCGCGCCGCAAGGCCGTCGTGTACCAGCGACGCGGACGCGTCCGGATCGTCGTCCAGCCGTACCCGCTCGCCGCGCGCGAGCGCCCCCATCAGCGTCCCGCGCCGCTGGCGCATGGAGCCCTCGTAGCGACCCTGCCGGCGTAGCGGCGGGGTCACGTCGGCGACGTTGCCCGCGTCCGCCGCCGGGCACCCGGCCCGCACGGGGCATCCCCCGTCGCACCGCGGGGCCCGGTTCGTGCACCACAGGCGCCCGAGGTCCATGAGGGCCTGCCCCGCGGCCCACGCCCGGCCGGGGGGCGTGCCCGGCCAGCCCCCCGGAAACCGCCGGGCCATCACGCGCCGGACGTTCGTGTCGACGGGCAGGACGTCGGCCTCGTCGGCGAAGCAGCGCAGGGCCGCGGCGGTGTAGGCGCCCACCCCCGGCAGGTCCGTCATGCGGTCGTCCGCGGGCCACCCGCGCTCGGCCACCACGCGCGACGCCTCGTGCAGGCGCCGGGCGCGCAGCGGATAACCCAGGCCGTGCCACGCCGCCAGGACGTCCCCGACGGACGCCCGCGCCAGGGCCGCGGCCGTCGGCCAGCGCTCCATCCACGACACGTAGTACGGCACCACCCGCCGCACCGGCGTGGCCTGCAACTGCGTCTCGGCGACCAGCACCGCGTACCGGTCGCGGGTACGCCGCCAGGGCAGATCCTCTCCGGCCGTCCCGAACCACTGGATGAGGTCGGTCACGGCGCGCTCGGCGGCGGCGTCCACGCGCGGAGCATGGCACGCGCCGCGGACCCGCCCCGGCGCGTCGCTTAAACCGCCAGAATCACATCCGGCGCACGCACCGCGGTGCCCCCGCCATGAAACAGGCCCGCCGGGGGGCTTCCCCCGCGCGCCGCCGCGGCATATTGTTCCGTCATCCGGTTCCTCGTGTCGACATCCTCCGCACGGTCCATCGTGGCGCGCCTCGCGCTGGCGGCGGCCTGCATCGCCGCGATCCCGCAGGTCGCGGCGGCGGCCACCCCTGTGGCCGACACCCCGGTCGCGACCGACAGCCAGGCGGCGCCCCCGACGGGCCCCGACACGTCCACGCCCGCCACTGACCCCGGCGCGACGGTCACGCCCGAGGAGCCCGAACCCGTCGTCGTCGTCCCCGAGACGCCGGCCGCCGAGCCCGCGACTCCCCCGGCCGCCACCGAGCCGCCGCCGCCTGCCACCGACGGCGCATACGCGCCGCCGCCGGTCGAGACGGCCCCGGTGGCCTCGGCGCCCGTCCCCACCACCACCACCACCCCCGCCACGAGCCCGGCCGGCACCGCCGACCCCATCGCGGCGTCGAAGTCGCTGCCCGTCTCCGGGCCCGACGCCCCCGCGCCAGGCGACGTCATCAAGGCCACCGGGGCGAGCGTGACCGCCGTGGCGAGCCCGTCGGGCGCCGGCCAGGCACCCGCGACCGACCGCCAGACGCTGGCCCCCGCCGTGTCCGGCGCGCCCGACCGGCTGGTCATCAGAAACACGACGGGCGCCGCCACCCCCGACTCGCGTGTCGCCACCGACACGCACAGCGCCGGGGCCGCTCCCGCGGCAGCCACCACGACGGCCCGCCGCACCACCCACCCGGTCCCGTCGCCGGACCGGCTCGGCGTGCGTCTGAGCACCGACGCGACCCGCCCGGACACCGTCCTGACGGGCGTTCGCACGGCGTCGCCCACCGTGGGCCGCACCGTGTCGCGCAAGGCCGTCCCGTCGTTCCTCGAGGCGCCGACCGCCGACCCCGCCACGTCCACCCGCATCGCGGCGCCCTCGTTCGGCGCCGGTGCGGGTACCACCGGCTCCGGCCTCCTCCAGGTCCTGGCCAACTACGTCTTCCCCGGCGTCAGCAACAACGCAAGCGGCGCCATCCTCCTGCTGTTCCCCTTGGCGCTGCTGCTGGCGGCGCTGACTCCCCGCATCCCGCGTCTGCACCTGCAGACCATCGTGGCCGAGCGCGGCTCGGGATGCCCAGGCTACAACCCGGTCCAGCTCAGGCCGGGATAGGTCCCGCGCGCCCGGGACAGGTGCGCCCTCATATCGGCGCATCGCCCGGATACGTGTCCTTGCGGGTGGCGTCCGGCCCTTGCCGGCACCCGCGTGCCATCACGTTTCTTCGCGCGAAGGGATTACACACAAATGAGCCCCCTCGACGTCGTCGTCCTCGGACCTGACGGCCACTCTCGGAACAACCTGGAAGAGACCATCCGCCGCCTCGGCCACTCGGCCGTCGGCTTGGACCCCGCCACCGTGGCGGGCCTTCCGCCCACGCACGGCGACGTGCTGATGCTGGACCTGCGCGGCGAGGACCGCAGCTGGAGCGACCTCACCACCGAGCTGCTCGACGACGAGCGCCCGCTGGTGATCGTCGCCGACCAGGCCCGCCGTATGGTGCAGACGCTGGCCGGCCGCCCCGCCGGCACGCTGCTGCTGACCGGCGGCGAGGACGACAGCGGCTTCCGCGTCGCCTTCACGCTGTGCAGCGCGCTGTGCGCATCGAGCCGCCCCGCGACGCCCCCGCGACGCAGCCCCGGCTGGAGCCTTCCCGGCGCGTTGCGCGCCGCGACGGCCCTCTAGCGACGCCGCTCGATACCCCGCCGACGGGGGCCCGGATCGCGACCGGGTCCCCGGGGGTCGACACCCCGACGTCGCCGGTAGACTTCGCGGCCCGCACGCCGACGAAGGAGCGCGACCCGCTTTGAGCCGCATCAACGGCATCGACACGGTCTTCTACCAGGTCTGCAACATGGACCGGGCCGTCCAGTTCTACGAGGGCACCCTCGGCCTACAGCTCGCCCGCCGCGAGGGCAACGACTGGGCCGAGTTCGAGGCCGGCGGCGTGACGTTCGCCCTTTCCGGCGAGCTCGCCGTGCAGCCCCAGGGAGGCGGCGCAACCGTCGTGTTCACGTCCGACGACCTCGACGGGCTCAAGGAGCACCTGGCGTCCAAGGGCGCCCGCATGGGGGGCATCCAGGACATGGGTGGCGCCCGCATGCTCGACGTGTTCGACCCGGACGGCAACCAGATCGTGGTGCTGGCCCCCACCTGACGACCGGTCGGTCTCGCGGCCGGCCCACGACCCGCCGGCCGCCCGGCTTCGACGCCGCACCGGGGAGGCCTCGATGGACACCGCGCCCGAGGCGCTCCCCCGGCCACGCCCGGTGCCGCGCGCCGACCGAAGGCGGCTTCCCGATGCACGCGTCCGCGTGGGACCAACCGGGACGCCCCGCGTCCCGCCCGCGTCGACGCCGGGTGCCACGACCCCGACGCGGTACGCGGCCCCGCTCGGCCGAGCCGACCCGACACCCCGTGCCGGCGCTGACGACCGGCGTCCCCGTGTTCCGCGCGGACCCCGGGAAGAGGGCCTTCATCGACATGGGCCGCCGCGCTGAGGGCACGGGCGGGGACGGAGCGCTGATCGGTCACGGCCGCACGATCGCCACACCGAACCACGCCGTCCGCCCGCGACGCCCGGCCGCCATGTGCCCCACGCCGATCGGGATCGGGCGCGATGTGCACCCGGGGCGAGCGTGGTCGTCGTACCCGGCGTCACGATCGGCGACGGGGCAGTCGTCGCGGCCGGATCGGTGGTCGTCAGCGAGCTCACGCCGCACGCCGTCGGCGGCCGGGCCCCGGGCGCGGCTCCCCGCGCGAGACCGGGTTCGCTCACGGGTGGGCCCGTGTCGGAGAGCGGCTCAGCCCTCGTCGGCCACCGGTTCCGCTCCGGCGGCGGCGGCGACCGCCGCGGCGAACCGGTCGGGGTGCTCCACCACCAGCACGATCCTCCGCGTGGACCAGCGCAGCGGGGCCCGGACGTCGAGCTCGCGCCGCAGCTCCAGCACCACCGCGTCGCCACCGTCCGCGGCGAATGCCACCGTGCCGCGCGCGATCCTCACGCCCAGCCCCGCCCACAGGGGCCACGTCGTGCGGCCGACCCCGGCGATGTCCCGCGTCGGCACGTCGGCCTTGCCCAGCAGGCCGAAGCGCACCCGCACGACCCCGGGCTCTACTTCGACGGTGCCCCCTCGCGGGGCGAGCGGCGCGACGAACCAGAACGCCCACCGGGAACGCCGCAGGGGAAAGACCTCGGCCACGACATCCGCCCCCGCGCCTAGCGGAGGTCCACGACCTCGCGCGAGCGCAGGTGGCCCGTGGCCTTTCGCTTGACCCGCTGCAGGGCGTTGTCGACGGTCTTGGGAGTGCACCCCAGGACGTCGGCGATCTCCTCGTACGAGCGCCCCTCGAGGTACATGGTGAGCACCCCGCTCTCAAGCTCCGACAGCACGTCGCGCAGGAAGCCCACCAGCGCCCGCAGCTCCTCGGAGGAGATGGCCTGGTTGACCGGGTCGACGGCCGGGTCGCTGGGAAGCACGTCGGCCAGGGACATCTCCTGGTCGTTGTTGGCGCCCGCTCGCGTGTGGCTGAACGACACGTACGTGTTGAGCGGCGAGTGCTTCTGCCGCGCCGAGGTCTTGATGGCCGAGATGATCTGGCGCTGCACACACAGCTCGACGAACGAGCGGAACGTGGTCTGCTTGTCGGTGCGGTAGTCGCGGACGGCCTTGAAGAGGCCGATGAGCCCCTCCTGGATGAGGTCGTCGTTCTCGCCCCCGATCAGGAAGTAGCCGCTGGCCTTGAGGCGCACGAGGCCACGGTAGCGCTCGACCAGCCGGTCCATCGCCACGGGGTCCCCCTGCCGCGCACGTGCCACGAGGGCCCTGTCGTGACTATCAACCCAAGGTTGAGAGTGAGGGCTGTCTGCCCGGTTCGTCGAGCGCGCGAACACTGATGTCATGGGGAATACCGGGCCTTTGGCTCAATCAGAGGTCGAGGGTGCCGCTGTGCCGGGCATCCTATGGCACACCCCGGCTGTCGCCAAGCCCGTGGCACCCCTGGTGCAACGAACCGACCGCGGACGGGCCCGCGCAACACCCGTGCCACGCCCGGTTCCGTGCGGGCGCGCGGAGGAATCGGCGGGTCGCGGTGGCCCGGCCTCGTCGTCTCGTCGTACGCTGGGCCGACCGCCAACGTCGCGCCGCGCGCGCCCGATGCCCGGAGCCCACATGACCACTTACCTGCGCATCGCGTACGGCCTCACGGTGCTCGTCGCCGTTCTCGGCCTGATGGTCGGCCTTGCCGACTGGCCGGTGTGGACGGTCGCCGCAGCCGGCGTCGTGGCGGGCCTGTGGTGGGGGTTCGGGAAGGCGTTCGCGGGCGAAGACGTACGCGGGTACCGCGCCGAGCGCGCGGAGCGTCGGGCCCGCCGCGACCGCGAGCGCACCGGCTGAGCCGGGGGTACCGCCCGGGCTTCAGGCCGGGCGGCCCGCCTCGAACAGCACCAGCCCCGCCGCGACCGAGATGTTGAGCGACGCCACGCGGCCCCGCATCGGGATGGACACCAGGCGATCACACGCTGCGGCCACGCGCGGCCGCAGCCCCGCCCCCTCGCTGCCCAGCACGACCACGGCGTCGGACGGGACGGAGCCCCGGAAGCCGGCGTCGCTTTCCGGGTCGGTGCCCACCACGGTGCGGCCCGCCTGGCGGGCCTCCAAGAGGAAGCCGGTCATGCTGTCGACCCGCGCCACCCGCAGGTGCTCGACGGCGCCGGCCGACGCCTTGCACACCACGGGAGTCACGCCGGGGGATCCCCGCAGGGTGATGGCCACCGCCCGCGCCCCGGCCGCGTCGGCCACACGGCAGATGGCGCCGAGGTTGCGGGGGTCCTGGGCCCCGTCCAGGCACACCAGCGGCCCGGGTTCGGCCAGGAGTTCGCGGGGTTCGGCGTACGGGTACGGCCCGGCGAACGCGATGACGCCCTGGTGATCGGACGTGCCGGCCAGGCGCCCGAGCGTGGCCTTGTCGGCAGTCCGGACTCGGGCGCCGCGCAGCCACGGCTCGCGCGCCAGCCGGTCGAGCACCAGGACCTCTCGCACGTCGCGGCGCCCGGCGCGCAGCAGCTCCCGCACAGGGTTGCGCCCGTAGACGACCTCCCGATCGCTCACCGCGGGCCCACCTGCTGCCCGTCGGGCGTGTCGCGCACCTCGTAGCCCAGATCCCGGATGGCGTCACGCAGCCGGTCGGACTCGGCGAAGTCCCGCGCCGCCCGGGCCGCGGCGCGTGCCTCGACCAGCGCGGCGACGTCGGCGGGCACGTCGTCCCCCGGCGGGGCTGCCAGGGCCCCGAGCCCCAGCAGATCCAGCATCGTTGCCAGCTCGGTCCTCACGGACTGCAGCTGCCCCTCGGACGGTCGGTCGGCGCCGTCCACCGCAGCGTTGACCGCGGCGACCGCCTCGAACAGGGCGGCCAGCGCGCCCGGCGTGTTGAAGTCGTCGGCGAGGGCCTCGGCGAACTTGGCGCGGGCCTCCGCGACCGACCGGGCCAGCGCGGGGCGTAGCTGGTCGCCCGGCGCGGCCAGCGCCCGGTCGAGACCCCGAACGGTGTTGCGGATGCGCTCGGCGGCACGGGCCGATTCCGCAAGGGCGTCGTGTCCGTATGGCAGCTTCGACCGGTAGTGGCTGCGCAGGAAGAACATCACGAGCACCTCGGCGGGCCACTCGGCAAGCGCGTCGCGCAGCAGCACGATGTTCCCGTCGCTCTTGGACATCTTCCCGCCCAGCTCGAGCATCTCGTTGTGCACCCACAGCTTCGCCATGCGGCAGCCGTCGGCCCCCTCGCTCTGGGCGATCTCGTTCTCGTGGTGGGGAAAGACCAGGTCGATCCCACCGCCGTGGATCTCGAAGTCGGTGCCCAGCGCCGCGTGGGCCATCGCCGAGCACTCGATGTGCCATCCGGGGCGCCCCGGTCCCCAGGGTGAGTCCCAGAACGTGTCCTCACCGTCCTTGCGCCCCTTCCACAGGGCGAAGTCGAGGTGGTGCTCCTTGGCGGGGCCGGGATCGGTGTCGAGCATCTCCTCCAGCCGCCGGCCCGACAGGGCGCCGTACCCGGGGAACTCCCGCACGCGGAAGTACACGTCACCGCCCGCGGCGTACGCCAGCCCGCGGTCGACCAGTCGGGCGATCATGTCGACGATCTCGGGGATGGCGTCCGTGACCCGCGGCTCCACGTCGGGGCGCCCCAGGCCCAGGCGGTCGGTGTCGGCCACGTATTCGCGGCCGTACCGCTCGGCCAGCTCGGCCGACGGCACCCCCTCACGGGCGGCGGCCGCATAGATCTTGTCGTTGACGTCGGTGAGGTTGCTGGCCAGCACGACGCGGTACCCGGAGTGCTGCAGGAAGCGCTTGAGCAGCGAGAACAGCACGAACGGGCGCGCGTTGCCCACGTGGATGGGGCCGTACACCGTGGGGCCGCACACGTACATGCGCACGGTGCCATCGGGCCCGGTCGGAAGCGGTTCCTTGCTGCGCGACAGCGTGTTGTGCAGGCGGATGTCCGACGGGGTCATGGCGAGGGGGTCTCCACGAGCGCGGTGGCCTGGCAGAACACGCCCTCCTCGCGGCCGGTGAAACCCATCCGCTCGGTGGTGGTGGCGTGGACGGTGACGGGTGCGCCCACGATGGCGCTCATGGCGCGCTGCATCGCGTGGCGGTGCGGGCCGATGCGCGGGCGCTCGCACACCACCACGGCGTGGGCGTTGAGGACGGTGCATCCCTGGGCGGCGAGCCGCTCGGCCACGATGCCCAGCAGGCGCGCACCCGCCGCGCCCTCCCACTCGGGGTCGCCTGGCGGGAACAGCGCGCCGATATCCGGGTTCCCGCTGGCGGCGAGCAGCGCGTCGCACACCGCGTGGGCCACGACGTCGGCGTCGCTGTGGCCCACGAGGCCCGCGTCGTGCGGGATCTCGACGGTGCCGAGCATCACGGGCCCGTCTCCGCCGAAACGGTGGGCGTCCAGCCCGCTGCCGACCCTCAGGCCCACGAGCGAATGGGGGTCGGTTCCGGCACGCGGCCGCGGAAGCGGGTGAGATGGGTGTAGCCCGCCCCGCGCAGGGCCGCGACGGCCGTGGAGAAGCCCTCTGCGACGTCCTCGGGGCGGTGGGCGTCGCTGGCGAGCGTCACGGGCACCCCGGCCTCGCGGAATCCGGCGAGCAGGGAAGGCTCGGGGTACAGCTCGCCCACGGGCTTGCGGAAGCCCGCCGAGCTGCACTCCACGGCGATGCCGGCGCGGGCGACGGCGTCGACGAGGTCGTCGAGGCGCGGGCGCACCGCGTCGGGGATGCGGTCGCCGAAGACCTTGGGCAGGTCCGGGTGGGCCAGCACGTCGAACAGACCCGACCCCGCCGCATCGATCAGCGCGTCCAGGTACGCGTTCCACACGTCCTCGGCCGCGTGCGGGCCGATGGGCGGTTCCGACGGGTTGTCCACCGACACCTCGCCGATCCAGTGGACGGAGCCCAGCACGACGTCGAACGGGCGCGCGTCGAGGAACGCGCGCAGATCATCCTCGCGCCCGGGGACCCAGTCGGCCTCGATGCCCAGCAGCACGGGCATGCCCGCGTCCCGGGCGTCGGCGATCGCCGCGCAGTACGCGTCGATGTCGGCCGTGGCCTCCTCGCGCCAGAAAGGCGACGGGTGCAGATCCGCGAGCGCGGCGAACCGGTAGTCATGCTCGGTGAACGCGATCTCCGCGACCCCGCGGGAGCGGGCCCGCTCGACGTAGCGGCCGATCCAGCCGCGCGACAGGTACCCGCCGTGCGTGTCCCACCGGCGGGCCTGCTGCGCCCGCTCCCCCACGCCGTCGGGCTGCAGGTGCATGTGGTAGTCGATCAGCACGGCACGCGAGGTTATCCGACCGCGGTCCCGCCGGACCGTGCCGCCAGGATCGCGGCGGCCAGCTCGAGGTCCGCCGGGGTCGTCACCTTGAGGTTCGGCGCGCCGGGGTCCACCACGGCGACGTCGCCGCCGGCGGCCTCCACCAGCGATGCGCAATCGGTGGCATCGGCGAGCGTGCCCGTGGCCCTGGCCAGGCCCACGGCATCGCGCAGCGCGTCGGCCACGAAGGCCTGTGGGGTCTGAGCGGCCCACAGGCCGGCGCGCGGAGTGGAGCGCTCGATGGTGGTGCCGGTGACGCGCTTGAGCGTGTCGGCCACCGGAGCCGCCAAGATGGCGCCCCGGTGGGGGCCGACGCCCCGCAGCACCGCGGCCACCATCTCGGGCGTCAGGAGGGGGCGGGCCGCGTCGTGGACGAGCACGAACGGCACCGCGAGGTCGGCGGCAACCAACCCCAGGGCCACCGACTCCGCACGGGACGCGCCCCCCGGAATCACCCGGCACCGGGTGGTGAGATCACCCGCGCACGCCGCGACGGGCGCGACGTGGCCCGGGGGTGCAACGATGACGATGTCCACGACGTCCGGCGCCCGGTCGAGAGCCGCGAGGCTCCACGCGACCAGCGGCCGGCCGCCGAGGGGCACCAGGGCCTTCGGCAGGGCGGCGCCCAGACGCGTCCCCTCCCCCGCGGCCACCACCACGGCCGTCGCCGTACGCGCACCACTCGAGGAATCTCTACCCATGATCCACGCCCACCCGGCCGATGGTAGTGATCACACGGACTCCAGGGAGGACACCTCGCCGCACGTGAACACGCCACACCCGCGAGAGATCTCGCTGCGCGCGTACTGGGTGGATTCCCTGACGCCGGCGGAGCGCGACGGCCTGCCCGACCTGCCGCTGCGCGTCGTGGAGGAGATGTTCACCGAGTGGCGGCGCCGCACGCACGCCGACGAGTGAGCCTCCACGTCGGCACGTCGGGGTGGTCGTACCCGGAGTGGCGACCGGCCTTCTATCCGTCGGGCCTGCCGCGCGCCCGCTTCCTGGAGTACTACGCGTCGCGTCTGGGCGCGTGCGAGGTCAACGTCACGGCGCACCGCCTGCAGGGCGCGGGGGCGGTCGCGGCGTGGGCCCGCGCCGCCGCGCCGGGCTTCCGCTTCGTGTGCAAGGTCCACCGGGGCGTCACGCACCGCGAGGGCGCCGTCCCCGTGGGCCTGGCCGAGCGCTTCGCCGCGTCTCTCGCGCCGCTGGGCGACGCGCTCGCCGGGGTGTTGGTCCAGTTCCCCGAGGAACGTGCTCGCGACGACGCCCTGGCCACGCGCGTCATGGAGTTGCTGGCGCCCGTCGGCCCGGTGGTGATGGAGTTCCGGCACCCGTCCTGGGACGAACCCGCCGTGCGTGAGGCGGTCGCGGCGGCGGGCGGCACGACGTGCCTGACCCACACGGAGGGACCGCCGCCCGGCCGGCTGCCACCCGGGCCGCTGGCCTACGTGCGCCTTCGCGCCGATGCGTACCCCGAACCCGAGCGATCCCGGTGGCGCGACCTCTTGCGACGCGAGGCCGCGACCCGGCCGGTGGTCGCCATCGCCCGCCACAGGGATTTGCCGCCCGACGACCCGCATTCGGGGCTGGGCCTGGCCCGCTGGATGGAGGACGCCGCCCCGGACCGGGGGTGAAGCGGCCCGAGGGGCACGAGCACTCAGGTGCCGGCGTCGCCCTCGCCGTCGATGCGGGCGCGCATGGCGCTGATGGCGGGCGCGTGCGCGGGCACGGCGCGCATCAACAGCTCATCGAGCACCCCGCGCAACACGGCCATCACGCTGGGGGCATCCCGCGCGTAGTGGGCGATCTCACCCAGCGAGTCCTCCAGGGTCCGGGCGAACGTCGGCGCGCGGTACGTGGCCCGCGTCACCCCGTCGTCATCGACCAGCCGGCGCGGCAGGTCGGGGTGCGCCGCCACGACGACGAGGACGGTGTGAAGTTCGTGGAGGACCTCGACGGCCGTGGTCGGATCGTTGACGCCCGGCGAAAGCGCACGCTCGGCGATGTCGGTGAGTTGCCGGATGCCGAAGCCGAAATCCGGACCCATGTGGCGTTCGCGGTCGACGGCGACGAACGACGCCACCTCGTCGGCGGGGACGTCGCCGGAGGCCCACACCGTTCCGATCGCCTGCCCATCGACGACGAAATCACCCAGCCCGACGTCCAGCTCGGCGAGGCAGTCGCGGTCTTCGGCCCAGCGGACGAGGCCCGTCGAGTCGATGACCGTGACCCACCCATGCCGGCCGGACATCCGGACGACCGTCCCCCCGCCCTGGGGCCGGCGCACCTCGGTGGGCTGGGGACGGTGCCCGGACGAAAGGCGGTCGATGGACTCCCGTGTCCTCGCGCCCAGGCGCGAGATCACGCGGTTGAGATGCACTGCCGACGTGATGTGGTGGATGAACGCGATGAAGAAGCCCACGGACGCCACGACGAACAGGAACGACAACCCCACGGACGCCTGGGGCACGAACGCGGCGGCGCCGTCCTGCGCGCCGCGAACCGATCGGAGCACGGTGAGCGAGTAGAGGAACGACCCGGTGAACACCCCGAGCGTCAACTGCACGGTGCGCGACGCGAGGAACGTCCCGAGCAGACGCGGGATGAACTGGCTGCTCGCCAGCTGCAGCACGACCATCGTGATGGAGAACACCAGGCCCGTCACCGAGATCATGGCGCTCGCGATCGTCCCCAGAAGCTGGCGGGCCCCGTCGGGGCCACCGTCGAACAGCGTCGGCACGATCCCGGTGACGCGTTCGTCGACGTGAGGTAACACCGCCCCCAGGACCACCGAGGCGGTGGCCACGACCGCGGGCAGCACCCAGAACGGCCGCCAGAGCCTGTCCCACCACGTGAGGGATGCCACCTCGGGCCGTGCATGCCGCATCCTCAACGGGCCCCGCGACGGCGGACGGGCGCGCGCGGGGTGCCCACCCGGCGGCGCGCGGTGCGAGACAGGCGCCGCGCCCGCATGCCCGGTGACGTGTGCAGCCGCCTCACGAGGCCGTCTGGCGTTGCCCCTCGGTGTCCGGCAGCCGGCAGAACACCATCTTCCCCGACGGGCTCTGCAGCACCGAGGTCACCTCCGCGCCGACGCGGCGCCCCAGCAGCTTGCCGGCGCCGTCCACCACCACCATGGTGCCGTCCTCCAGGTACCCGACCCCCTGGTCGTACTCCTTGCCCTCCCGGACGATCTTCACGTCGAGGGCCTCGCCGGGCAGTACGGCGGGCTTCAGGGCGTTGGCCAGTTCGTTGACGTTCAGCACCTCGATCTCCTGCAGACGCGCCACCTTGTTGAGGTTGTAGTCGGTGGTGACGATCGACGCGCCGATGTCGCGCGCCATGCGCACCAGGCGGGCGTCGACGGGGTCCGTGTCGCCGGACGTGGTGGCCCGTACCGAGAAGCCCCCGTTGGACGTGACCTTGATCTCCTCCACCAGTTCCAGGCCGCGGCGCCCGCGGGCGCGCTTGAGGGGGTCGGTGGAGTCGGCGACGCGCTGCAGCTCCTCCAGCACGAAGTCGGGCACCACGATGGCCCCGGAGAGGAACCGTGTGCGCAGCACGTCGACCAGCCGCCCGTCGATGATGGCGCTCGTATCGATCAGCCGGGTCTGGGCCGCCACCGGGCGCGACCGCACGCCGACCAGGCGCAGGATGTCGACGTGTCGCCGAGCCGCGATGCGGCTGAACACGTACCCCACCACGAGCACGACCACGATCCACAGGTACGGACCCACGACGGGCAGCTGCGCCACCGCCAGCCCGGCGAGCGCGGCGGCCACCAGGCCCACCACCAGCCCCAGGGCGCCGACCGTGAGCTCGGCGGCCGAGCGGCGGTCGGCGGCGCGCTCGATGGCCCGGAAGCGCGTACGCAGGAAGCGGCCCGCGATACCGCCCACCACGAAGCCCAGCAGCACGCCGACGGCCACGAACCCGGCCCAGGCCACGTACAGCCAGGGCGAGTCGAACCAGTCGCTCAGCGGCGCGGCGGCGCCGGCCTGGTATCCGGCGATGCCCAGCAGCAGGGCGAGCGTGAGGCGGGTGGCGAGGATCATCGAGGGCGGTTGGACCGCCGGCGCGGGTGGGCGGCACGTGGCCGCTGCCGGCGGGACCTCCTAAGGCGTGGACGCTGGCGGTGTGGGGCCCCCGACGGAGACCCCCACCGGATTATCGCCGACGTGCGTGACGGCGGCACGTCCCAGGTCGCGCGAACCCTCGGCCGCGCGGCCCGGGAGTCGTTCTAACCGTCGAGCCCGTCCTCGCCGTCGAGGTCCACGCCGCCGGCGGCCACCCGGCCGCCGCGGGACTCGCCGATCTCCTCGAGCAGGTTGTCGAGGAACTCGATGGCCTCCTGCTCCTCCATCTCGCACGCATACATCAGCTCGCTCGCGAGGATCTTCTTCGCGCGGCCGAACATCTGCTTTTCGCCGGTGGACAGCCCCTTGTCGAGGTCGCGAATCGACAGGTTCCGCACCACCTCCGCCAGCTCGAAGATGTCGCCGGTCTTGATCTTGTCCCGGTTGTGCTTGAACCGGCGGTTCCAGTTCTTGGGCATCTGCGTGCCGTCGTCGCGCAGGACCGCCAGGACCTCCTTGACCGTCTCCTCGTCGATGACGCGGCGCAGGCCGGCGCGCTCGGCGTTCTCGGACGGCACCATCACGGTCATCTCGTTGTAGAGGATCTTGATCGTCAGGTATTCGCGGCTCTGCCCGAGAACCTCCTTGACCTCCTTCTTCATCACGCTGCCCGCCCCATGGTGCGGGTATACGACCTTGTCCCCTACTTCGAACACACGAACCCCCTGCCCTGGGTTTGACACGGCTCTGCTCTATCGCGCACAGGCCACGTCCAGTGCCTGCGTGACGCCGTCCACTTCGGCGCGCCGGGGCGCGCCGGACGATTCGGGTACCGCATCGGTCGCCGTCCGTGGCATGACCGCGATCTCGAAACCTTGTGCCGCGAGCGCGGCGAGTCGCCGGGCCGCGTGGCCGACGGGGCGCACCGCCCCGGTGAGCGCCAGCTCGCCGAACGCGCCCGCGCCGGGGGCGACGGGCACACCGCGGTGGGCGCTGACGATGGCCAGCGCGATGGCGAGGTCGGTGGCCGGGTCGAGCGCCCGGATGCCGCCGGCGACGCTGACGAACACGTCCTGATCGCCCAGCCGCAGCCCTGCGTGACGCGAAAGCACCGCGATGACCTGCGCCAGCCGCGTGCGGTCGACTCCCACGCCGACGCGCCGCGGCGGCACCACCTCGGTGTGCCCCACCAGGGCCTGGACCTCCACCAGCAGCGCGCGGGAGCCCTGGATGGCGGGGAAGACGCACGACCCGACCTGGCCGCGGTGGGCGTCGAGAAAAAGCCCGGCGGGGTCGGCCACCGACTCAAGGCCCCGGGCGCGCATCTCGAACAGCCCCGTCTCGTCGATGGAGCCGAAGCGGTTCTTGACGGCCCGCAGAATGCGGTGGGAGCGCATCTCCTCGCCCTCGAAGATCAGCACGGTATCGACCAGGTGCTCGAGCATCCGCGGCCCCGCGAGGCCGCCGTCCTTCGTGACCTGACCGACCAGCAGCACGGTGACCCCGGTGGTCTTCGCGGCCTTCATCAGCGAGGCCGCGGCCTGCCTGACCTGGGTCACGGTGCCCGGCGCGCCGTCGATGGCGTCGCTCACCAGCGTCTGCACGCTGTCGATGGCCACCACCGCCGGGCGCAGGGTCTCTATCGCGGCCACGACGGTCTCGAGCGACGTCTCGGCGACCACGCCCACGGCTTCGCAGTCGACCGCCAGGCGCTGGGCGCGCGTGCGGACCTGGTCGATGCTCTCCTCGCCCGTGATCAGCAGCACGTCGCCGGCCCGTGACATGTGGGCCAGCGCCTGCAGCACCAGCGTGCTCTTTCCGATGCCGGGCTCGCCGCCGATGAGCACCAGCGAGCCCTCCACCAGGCCGCCGCCAAGCACCCGGTCGAGCTCGTCGATGCCCGTGCCGGTGCGGGGCGCCGGGGACTCACCCGCGTCGCCCAGGCGCACCGGCGTGACGGCCCCGGCCCGGATGGGGGCGACCGACGCCGGCAGCTGCTCGTTGACGGTTCCCCACGCGCCGCACGACCCGCACCGCCCCATCCACCGGGGCGCGTGCGCGCCGCACTCGCGACAGACGAACACGCTCTGGACTCGAACCTTTGCCACAACCCACCTTGTCGCGTTCCGTGCGCTCCGCCCGCCCCGATGCCCGGCGCGGGCGGCGTCCTTCCGATTCCGTCTAGGCCTCCGCGGGCTGACCGCCGGCTTCATCCCCGCCCGCCGCCGCGGGCACGGGCTGCCCGGAGGAGTCGGGCACCACGTCCGGCGCGGGGGCCGGCGTGGACGACACCTTCGTGGTCTGGCCGTCCGGCGTCGTGACCGAGATGGCCATCTCGTCGCCGTCGCGGTCCACCACGATGGTGTTGCCCTCGGCCATGCCGCCCAGCAGCACCTGGTCGGCGATGGGGTCCTCGATGAGCCGCTGGATGGCGCGGCGCAGCGGCCGGGCGCCCATGGTCGGGTCGTACCCCTGCTCGACCAGCAGGTCCTTGGCCGCGTCGCTCAGCTGCAGCGTGACGCCATGTTCGGCCACCTGCTTCATCAGGCGCACCAGCAGGAGATCGACGATCTGGGTGATCTCCTCCTTCGTGAGCTTGTGGAAGACGATGACCTCGTCGATCCGGTTGATGAGCTCGGGCCGGAAGACCCGCTTCAGCTCGCCCATGATCCGCGACTTCATGTCGTCGTACGACAGGCCCATCTCGTCGGCGACCGAGAAGCCCAGCGGCGTGTTGCGGCTGATCGTCGCGGCGCCGATGTTCGACGTCATGATGATGATGGTGTTGCGGAAGTCGACCTGGCGCCCCTGGGAGTCGGTCAGGCGGCCGTCCTCCAGGATCTGCAGCAGGATGTTGAACACCTCGGGGTGGGCCTTCTCGACCTCGTCCAGCAGCACCACGGAGTACGGCTTGCGGCGCACCTGCTCGGTGAGCTGGCCGCCCTCGTCGTAGCCCACGTAGCCGGGCGGGGAGCCCACCAGGCGGCTGACCGCGTGCTTCTCCATATACTCGGACATGTCGACCTGGATCAGCGCGCTCTCGTCGCCGAACAGGAACTCGGCCAGCGTGCGGGCCAGCTCGGTCTTACCGACGCCGGACGGGCCCAGGAAGATGAACGAGCCGCCGGGACGCTTCGGGTCCTTGATGCCGGCCCGCGAGCGCCGGATCGCGCGGCTGACGGCCTTGATCGCGGCCTCCTGGCCGATGACCCGCTTGTGGAGCTCGTCTTCCATGCGCAGCAGCTTGCGCGACTCGGCCTCGGTGAGCTTGAACACCGGGATTCCGGTCCACATGGACACGATGTCCGCGATCTCGTCCTCGCCGATGGACGGCCGCGGGCCGCCCTCGTCGGACTTCCACTCGTCCTCGAGCTCGCGCTTCTTGTTGGTGAGGCGGCGCTCCTTGTCGCGCAGGTTCGCGGCCTTCTCGAACTCCTGCGACTCGATGGCCGTTTCCTTCTCCTTGCGGACCGTCTCGATCTCCTCTTCGAGATCGTGGAACGACGGCGGCGCGCTCATGGTGCGGATGCGCATGCGACTGGCGGCCTCGTCGATGAGGTCGATGGCCTTGTCGGGAAGGAACCGCTCGCTGATGTAGCGGTCGGTCAGGTTCGCCGACGCCTCCAGCGCCTCGTCCGTGATGGTGACGCGGTGGTGCGCCTCGTAGCGGTCGCGCAGGCCGCGCAGGATCTGCACGGTCTCCTCCTGCGAGGGCTCGTCCACCTTGATCTGCTGGAAACGGCGCTCCAGCGCCGAGTCGCGCTCGAGGTACTTGCGGTACTCGTCC
>JAGQUM010000041.1 GCA_020438485.1 Thermoleophilia bacterium
GAGCCGGACGGCCAGTCGTCGGGCGGCGGGATGATGGGCTTTCTGAGGCGCCTGTTCGGCGGCGGCTGAGCCGGGCCGCGCCCGCGCCGCCCGGGGCCCGGTCCCCGGGCGGCGCGCGCGCGTACACTGGGCCGGTGCGGCGCCGCCGCGTCCACCCGAGTGGTTGAGCAAGGACTGTGCGTTTGTTCGCTTTGAACTTCTACTCGCCCCTGTTCGTCGACCAGCTCCGCAAGGGCCGCAAGACCGCGACGATCAGGCTGGGCGACAAGACCGACAAGTACGCCACCGGCCAGCTGGTGTGGGTCACGGTGGGGCACCGGCACGGACCGCGCCAGAAGATCTTCACGGCGGTGATCGACCGGGTCGAGCTCAAGCCCCTGCGCGAGCTGTCGCAGCGCGAGATCGAGCGCGACAACCCGGAGTTCCGCCGCGTCGAGGACACGATGCAGTTCCTCTCGCAGATCTACTCCCGCGACGTGACGATGGACGACCCCGTGAGCGTCGTGCACTTTAGTGAGGTCAACGAGTTCCCGGTGCTCTAGCGCCCGGGCGGCGCCGCGCGCGGCGCACCCCTCTTTCCCGGCGGCCGCCCGTGCCGCGCACCACACCCAGGAGCAGCCTGAACCCATGAACGTGAAGCCCCTGTCCGACCGCGTGGTCATCCGTCCCCTCGACGCCGAGGAGAAGACCTCCAGCGGCCTGTACCTGCCCGACCAGGCCCAGGAGCGCCCCCACCGCGGCACCGTCATCGCCGTGGGTCCCGGCCTCATCGAGGACGGCACCCGCGTTCCGATGGACCTCGCCGAGGGCGACGAGGTGGTCTACAGCCGCTACGGCGGCACCGAGGTCCTGGTCGACGGCGAGGAGCTGGTGATCATGCGCCAGTCGGACGTACTCGCCAAGGACGACGGAAAGTAATTTCGCCCATCCCCCTTTCGCGGGGGGTGGGAAATCGGCACAATGCGTCCAGCATGTGTTGCCAATCCGGTAGCGCTGCGAATCGCGTTCGGGCGGGGCTTCGGCTCCGCCCGGATTCGTTAACCGCCGGCCGGGCGGGAAGGGCTACGCGGCGCCGGCGCGGGTGAGTACGCGGTCGATGATCCCGTACTCGGTGGCCTGCTCGGCCGACATGAAGTTGTCGCGCTCGGTGTCGCGCGCCACCTTGTCGAGCGGCTGGCCCGTGTGGTGGGCGAGGATCTCGTCCATGCGGGTGCGCACCTTGAGCGCCTCGCGCGCGTGGATCTCGATGTCGCTGGCCTGCCCCTCGAACCCGCCCGACACCTGGTGAATCATGATGCGCGAGTTCGGCAGTGCGAATCGCTTGCCCTTGGCTCCTCCGGCCAGCAGCAGCGCCCCCATGCTCATCGCGATGCCGATGCAGATGGTCTGCACGTCGGCCTTGATGAAGTTCATGGTGTCGTAGATCGCCAGGCCCGCGTACACCGACCCGCCGGGCGAGTTGATGTACAGCGAGATGTCCTTGTCGCTGTCCTCCGCGTCGAGGTGCAGCAGCTGCGCCACGATGAGGTTCGCGATCCCGTCGGTGACGGGCGTGCCGAGAAAGATGATGCGGTCGTTCAGGAGCCGCGAGTAGATGTCGAACGAGCGCTCGCCGCGCGATGTCTGTTCGACGACCATGGGGATCAACGGGCTCACGGGCTCTCCCTGGGCACGGTGGTGGGTCCGCCCATCATGACGCGTTCCGGCCCTCGGGGCCGGGAGACGTCGCGCTCAGGGTGAAGGCGCGAACCGCACGGGCACGCCCGCCCCACAGGGCCGGGGGATCGCGCGCACCGCGAGGCGCGTCGCCCGGCGGCCGCGGCCTCCGGCCCCGGCCCGGTCCGCGGGAGCCACAGCGGGTCGCAGCGGCGCCGGCCGCCCGTCCGGACGGCGGCACCACGGGGAGGCGGCCGCGCCCGGGGCCAGTCGCTCGGCCGCGACAGGCGGGAGCCGGGGGCGCGACGATCGTGACGCCCCCGTCAGCCGGGGACGGGTCGACCCGCGCGACGGTCCGGGCGGCCTCGCCTAGCGTCCCGCCAGCATCAGCACCAGCGCGGCGTAGCCCAGCAGAATGGCCACGGCGACGACGATGGCCACCCGGGGGATTCCCAGCGGGGGAGCCGGGCCCCCGCGCGGCGTCGCGTCGCCGAACAGGCCACCGTTGCGTGAGCGCCACCACCAGGCGACGCCCAGGGAGATGAGCGACGCCAGCACGAACCCGCCCAGCGAGACGCCGAACAGCCGGGCGAACAGCCACAGCAGCAACAGCCACAGCGGCGCGGCGACGGCCAGCGCCACGAGCCCGCGCTTGACGACGGTCGTGACGCGCTCGACGTCGTCGAAGTCGCTCGAGATGCGGTCGTAGCCGTCCGGGTCGCCCGGGGGCCGGCCGCTCACCACGACACCGCCGCCGCCTCGCCCAGCGCCCGCCGCATCTTGTCGATGAGGTCGGGCTGGGCGGTGGCCATCACGCGGCGGCGCACCACCACGTCCAGCGGGCAGTCGTCCACATCCTCGGCCTCCGGCAGGCCCACCCAGCACCCCACCTCGCGCAGCACCAGCTGGGCGGCCGCCACGTCGACGGCGCGCACCTCCCCCAGGCCCAGGAGGGCGTCCATGCGTCCCGCGGCGATCCAGCACATCGACAGGGCCATAGACCCCAGGGAGCGCAGGCGGCCCACCTCTCCCACCAGCGTCAGCGCCGCGGCGGCGATGCGGGCGGCGCTCGCGCCCTCCACGGCCAGCATCCGCAGGCGGTCGGGCCGCTCCGGGGTGCCGAGGCACGCGCCGTCCAGCCATGCCCCCACGCCCCGCTCGGCCGTGAACACCTCTTTCGGGCCGTGGTCGAAGACCAGGGCGTAGCGCACGCCGCCCATCGTCCGGTCGTCGGACACGGCGATGGACGTCGCGAACAGCGGCGCCCCGCGCGCGGCGTTGCGGCTGCCGTCGATGGGGTCGGCGATCACGACGGGGCCGCCGGGGCCACCCACGTGCATGAGGCCCGCCTCCTCGCTGACCAGCGTCACGGGATCGCCGGTTTCCTCGTACCGGCGACGCAGCGCGTCGATGAGGATGTCCTCGGCCACGCGATCGACGCCCACCGTGGTGTCGCCGCCGGCACCCCGCCCGAACTGCCGGGTGCGCTCCGCGCGGTCCATCGTGCAGAGCCGCCGGTTGATCTCGCGGCAGGCCTCGCCCAGGCACGCGAACCAGTCGGCGCCAGCGGGCGACGGGGCGTCCCTCACGCCCACCCCTCCGCGCGGTGTCTCGGCCGGTTCATCGTGCTCACCCTGCGGCGATGCTACCAACCCACCGGCCCGCACCCCCCGACCGCGGTGCCCTCTACCATCGGGGACCGTGCTCGCGTCGCTCACCCCCGAACAGGCCGCCGCCGTCACCCACCCCCGCGGACCGCTGCTGGTGGTGGCCGGGGCGGGGGCCGGCAAGACCCGCGTTCTGTGCCACCGGCTGGCGTGGCTCGTCGACCGGGGGGCTGAGCCGTCCGAGGTGCTGGCGCTGACGTTCACGCGTCAGGCCGCCGAGGAGCTGCGGCACCGGGCCGAGGACCTGCTGGGCCGCTCGCACGAGGGGCTGCGGGTCTCGACGTTCCACGCGTGGGCGCAGCAGCTGGTGCGCGTGCACGGCGTGGGCGAGGGCCTGGCCCCCTCGGTGCGGCAGGTCGAGCCCGAGCGGCGCAAGCTGATGCTGCTGGGCCGCCTCCACGAGCTGGACCTGCAGCTGACCACGGGCCGCCTGGACCCGGCGCAGATCGTCGACGGCATCGTGGCCCGCATCGACCGCTGCCGCGACGAGCTGGTGCGCGCCGCCGACTACCTGTCGTGGGCGCGGGAGGCCGTGGCGTCGGCCCCGAACCGCAAGGCCGAGCGCGACGCCCGGCGCGAGCTGGAGTTCGCCCAGGCGTTCGCCGCCCACGACCGGTGGCTGGCCGACGAGGGCCTGGAGGACTTCGGCATGTCGCTGGTGCGGGCCCTGGAGCTGGTGCGGGCGCACGCCGACATCCGTGACGCCGTGCGGGCGTCGTCGCGCCACCTGCTGGTGGACGAGTTCCAGGACACTAACCACGCCCAGGCGGAGCTGCTGTACGCGGTGGCGCACCCCGAGGGGAGCCTGGCGGTGGTGGGCGACGACGCCCAGGGCATCTACCGCTTCCGGGGGGCGTCCACGAAGAACATCGCCGACTTCCGGGCCCGCTATCCCGACGCCGCGGAGGTGCGGCTGGAGCGCAACTACCGCTCCAGCCAGGTGATCCTGGACGCCGCGTGGGCCGTCGTGTCGAAGGTGCCGGACCGGGTCGACAAGGACCTCCGCGCGCAGCGCCACGGCCCGTCGCCGGCCCCCCGCCTGTGGTTGGCGCCCGACCCGGCCGGGCAGGCGCGCGCGGTGGTGGCCGAGATCATCCGCCAGACCGAGGCGGGCGTGCCGTACGAGGAACAGGCCATCCTGATGCGGGCCGTCCGCACTGAGGCCGCGGCCGTGGTGCTGGCGCTGGAGCAGGCCGGAGTGCCCCACCAGGTTCGCGGCGGGCTGGGCCTGCTGGATCGCCGCGAGGTGCGCGTCGCCATGGCGTGGCTGAGGGCGGTGGCCGACCCGGCCGACGGGCAGGCGCTGCTGCGCGTCGCCGCCGACCCCCGACTGGGTGTGCCGTGGGACGTGGCCGCCGACCTGGTCGCGGGCGCGAAGGGATCCCCGCTGCGCGTGGCGCTGACCGACGCGCTGGGCGACCGCGCCCCACGCCTGGGAGAGCTGCTGGACGAGCTCGGTCGCGTCGCTGCCGTGGAGCCTCCCCCGGCCGTCCTGCGCGCCGTGCTGGACGTCACGGGGCTGCGGGCCGAAGCGATCGCGGCGGGCGGCGCCCAAGCGGCGTCGCGCCTGGCCGCGCTGGCCGCCCTCGAGCGGATGGTGCGGTCCCTCGCGGACGAGTCGCCCGACGCCGACCTGACCGCGGTCAACCGCACGCTGTGGTCGCTCGCTCATCTGGGGTACCGGGGGGAGTCGGGCACGCCCGTCGAGCGCCGCGGCGTGCAGGTGATGACCGTCCACCAGTCGAAGGGGTTGGAGTTCGACGCCGTCTACGTCATCGGCCTGACGCACCGCCAGTGGCCGGGCCACGACCGGGGTCGCACGGACATCCCCGACGCGCTGCTTCCCGAGGTGATGCCCAACGACCCCGACGCGCACGCGTGGGAGGCCCGCCGCCTGGCGTACGTGGCGCTGACGCGCGCCCGGCACACGCTGGTGCTGAGCGCGGTCGGCGAGTCGGCCGAGGGGACGCCCCAACGCCCGTCCCGCTTCGTGGACGACATATTGGCCGACCTGCCGTCCCTGACGCTGGAGGCGGTGGGGGAGGACCCCGCCGCCGGGGCGTCCGACCGCGTGGGGGAGGCACGCGAGACCCTGGAGCGGGCCACGCTGGCGGCCGCCCGGGCCCGCGCCGACGGCGAGGGCGCCGACGCGCTCGACACGGACGCCCGCGTCGCGCTGGAGGGGCTCGTGGCGGCGCAGGCCTCCGCGCTGCGCCCCCTTCGCCTCGTGGCGCCGCCGGCGCCCGCGGCGCCTGGCGACGCGGCCGTGCGCGTGGCCGTCTCGTCGCTGGTGCGGTACTGGCGATGCCCGCTGCAGTACCGCTACGCGCACGTGGACCGCATCCCCGGCGAGCCCGGCAGCCCCGTGCAGGGCCTCGGCATCGCCGCGCACCACACGCTGGAGCGCGGCTTTCCGGCCGACGGCCCGCCCATGGACCCGGGCCAGATGACGGCGCTGCTCGCCGCGCAGTGCGACGCGCTGGGCCTGCGCGACACCGCCCAGGCCCGTCACGCCATCGAACGCAGCCGGGAGACGTTTCCGGCCATGGTGCGGGCCCACGTGGCGAAACGGACGCAGGTGGTCGCGGTCGAGCGCCCGTTCACGCTGGCGCTCGGCGCCCACCGCGTGCGGGGGCGCATCGACCGCATCGACCGGCGCGCCGACGGGTCCCACGCGCTGGTCGACTACAAGACCGGCACCCAGCCCAGCGGGGCCGCCGAGCGCGACGGCCGCGACGTGATGCGCATCTACATGCTGGGCGCCGACCAGGCGCTGGGCGTTCACGCCCAGGCGGCCACGCTTGAATACGTTTTCGAGGGAACGAGCTCGAAGGAGAACCCCGAGCAGGCGGACATGGACGACACGCTTCACCGCACCACCCGCACGCTCGACGACATCGCCGCGGGCCGCTTCGACCCGACGCCGGGGTGGGTGTGCCGGTCGTGCGACTACCGCCTGCTGTGCCCGGCGCAGGACCGATGACCGCGCTGGCCGAGATCATGCCCGGGGGTCCGTTCGAGGGCGTGTACGCCGTGCGCGGCGTCGAGCGGCGCCTCGCCCGCTCGGGGAGGCCTTTCCTCAGCGTGGAGCTGGCCGACGCGTCCGGCACCGCCCGCGCCGTGGTGTTCGAGCAGCCCGACTGGTTCCGCGAGCGGCTGACAGTGGGCGCGCCCGCCCACATCGCGGGGCGGGCGTCTGAGCGCGGCGGGCGCCTGGAACTGGTCATCGCCCAGGTCCGCGAGGCGGGCGACGCCGATGCCGGGGACCTCGTGCCACGCAGCCACCGCGACCCCGACGAGCTGTTCGGCTTCGTGCTGCACCTGGCCGACGAGGTGCACGAGCCGGGGCTGCGGCGCGTGCTGGACGCGCTCACCGGCGACGCGGCCCTGGCCCGCGCCTGGCGGTCGGTGCCGTGCACGCGGTCCGGCCACCACGCCTACGCCGGCGGGCTGGTGGAGCACACCGTCGGCGTCGCCGCCGTCTGCCAGACGCTGTGCACGTGGCACCCACGTCTCGATCCCGACCTGCTGGTGGCCGCCGCGCTCGTGCATGACCTGGGCTACACGCGGGCCTGGAGCGTCGGGGCGACCGTCGAGGCGACGGAGGCGGGAAGGCTGCTGGGGCATGTCGGCCTGGGCGTGGACCTGGTGGGCGAGGCCTGCCGCCGTGTGCGACTGCCGCAGGATCGGATGCTGGCGCTGCTGCACTGCGTCGCGTGGCACCACGGGCCGCCGCCGGGGCAGGCGCCCGGCGGGGCGTCGCCGGAGGCCGTGGCGCTGATGCGCGCGAACGACCTGGAGGTGCGGGTGAAGTCCCGCCTGGAGGGGGGTGGGTTGGACGCGCCCGCGCAGGGCTGACGCCCGTGCCCGGGGCTCCCGGGGCGCGTCAGATGAACGGCGTGTGCGCGATCGCCTGAACCAGCGCGCGGCCGACGAGCTCGTCGCTGCGGCGCAGCAGTTCGTCGTCGTTCAGGGCGGCCAGGAAGTCGGCCTCGAGGTCCGGGTCGAGGTACGGCGGGTAGGTCATCGTGGGCTCCGGGTGGGTGCGGGGCCGTGCGCCCCGTCGCGGTGTTCCCCCCTGACATCGGTCCCACGCGCGCCGTTCTGAGACGGGTGCGAGGGTTTGCCCAGTTCCGGCGGCCCGCCGGCGAGGGCCTACGCGTCGCCGAAGCCGACGCCCTTGGGGCCCTCGGCGGGCACCCGGACGTAGCGCAGCTGGCTCATCCGCACCCAGCACGTGCTGTCGTCGGTGGCGACCTCCACCCAGCCGGACGCGTCGCCCGCGAGGCCGGACGTGAGCGAGGACACGACGGACTCCTCGACCGTGACCCGCAGGACGGTTCCCCCGTCGAACCCAAGCTCAAGACGCCGACTGGCCATTCACCGCTCCTCTCACGACACCGGACCCGCGGAGTGTACGACCCTCAGTGGGCCTCCTGCACCAACTCGGTGAGGGCTCCGTGCCCCGAACGCGGGTGGATGAACGCCACCAGGTGGCCGCCCAGCCCGACGCGGGGCTCCGGGTCGATCAGCTCCACTCCCTGCTCGGCCAGGCCGTGGAGGGTCCGCGCGATGTCGTTCACGGCGTACGCGACGTGGTGGAGCCCGCCGCCGCGGGTCTCCAGGAACCGGGCGATCGGTCCCTCGGGATCCAGAGGCCGGATCAGCTCCACGAACCCGTCGCCCGCCCGCATCATCAGGGCCTCGACGCCCTGCGCATCCATCACCTCCCGCACCACCTCGGTCATGCCGAAGCGCCCGGTGAAGTCGGGCAGGGCCGCGTCCAGGTCGGGTACCACGTACGCGACGTGGTGAAGGCGCATGTCGAACACGGGGTCCTCTCCGGTGGTGTGGGTGCATCCAGGATAGGGGTGATGGATGGCGCGGGCCTGCGTCGGCCCGCCGGCGGGACCTCCAGCTGCCACCCGGCCTCGCCGGCCCGGCCGTCCTCGTCGCGCGCCCCGGGCGCGCCCGTGGCCGCCCACGCGTGCGTCACCGGATGGTGTGCGGCCGCGCCCCCGTGACCTTGCCAAGGGGCGGCGACCCGTCGCCGACGCCCCACGGGCCGCGCAGCCCACCGGCAACGCCGTCGCCGGTCGACGGGCGGGGCCGCCGCCGTCACGTCGTGCGGTTGACGACCTCGCCGCACGGCAGCACGACGTTGTGCCGGTCCGGCCGCTGACCTCCATGGGAGCACCGGCATGCGGCGCGACGTGTCCACCGCGGGCGGGGAGCCGAACGTGACGTTGCCCGGTCCTACCCCACCGGGGTCAGCCGGCTCGCGTCGCGCTCTCTGCGGCCGACTTTCGCGCAGGGCACCCCGTTCACCCGCACGATGTCGGCCGTGAAGTCGTTCGCGCCCTGCAGCAGGCTGCTGCCGACGCCGTACGAGTCGACCGGCACGCCGGCCTCCTCGAACTGCCGGATGCGGGCCGCATCGAAGCCGCCCGAGGCCACGATCTTCACGTCCTTGTGGCCCGCGGCGTCCAGCGCGTGGCGCACGTTCCACACCAGCTCCGGCACGACGCCGGTGGGCTTGAACGTACCCATCTGGTCCCACAGGGAGCGGTCCACCATGGTCCCGGACGTGTCGAGGCGGACGCCCCAGAGGTCGGTTCCCAGCGCGTCCGCGACATCAAGAGCGGTGCGCACCGAGTCGTTGTCGAAGTCCACCAGCACCGTGACGTGAAGCTCCGTCGCGTAGCGATCGGCGAACCGGCGGGCCGCGGCCACCGTGTCACCCCCGTAGGCGGCGATCAGCGCGTGCGGCACCGTGCCCAGGCCCTTGCCGCCCCACCAGGACGCCTGCGCGTCGGTGGACACGCCTATCGCGCCCGCGATGTGCGCCGCCCAGCCGTCGCCGGTCTGCACGTGCCAGTGGTCGAACCGTGCGGGGAAGAACAGGATGGGCTTGCCGCCCGCCGCGTCCGCCACGGCTCGCACGTTGCGGCTCACGAGCGTGCGCCGCGCGAGGACGCCCAGGTAGAGCGTCTCCAGGTGGCAGAACTCGGTGTAGGTGCCCTCGATCTCCAGCACGGGCTCGAACGGGCGGACCGCGTCACCGTCGAACAGCGCCCGCACGGTGAGTCCGTCCCACCCGGGCCGCCAGCCGTCCGGCGTGCGACGCCCGCTGCACTCCCTGAGGATGGCGAGCGCCTCGTCGATGCCCCCGAGGATGGACTCCTCGCGCTGGAACACCTGCATCAGCACGCGCGGGTGGTGATCGTCCCACTCCAGCAGGTCGCGCGTGAACGTGAAGTACGCGTCGCTGTAGTAGCCGTCGCGCATCCGTTCGACGGGGAGCTGGAAGGTGGCGGACGGCAGCCGCCCGCGGCTCACTCGTCCTCCGGCAGGCTCATGGGCCGGGTGGTCCACAGCAGGCCCGCCGCCAGCAGCGCCAGCGCGCCCAGCCCCACGCCCGCGGCGGCCAGCCACACCGGGGCGCCCGAGTCGCCGCCGGGAGCATCCGCCGACGCCGCCGGCGGCGCGCCCGGGGCGGTGGCCGTGCCCTTGGCGACGATGGTCAGGGGGGAGCCGGGGCCCGGGTCGGTGGGCCCGGTCTCGGCGGTGTCCTCGTCGGCCGCGGGCGGGGTCGTCCACGGCTTGACCTTGCCGTCGGAGTACGTCTGGAACGCCTTCCACACCCCCTTCCCGGTGGCGAACGCGTTCCCCAGGAACGCGAAGTCCTGGTAGCGCTCCGGCTCCAGCCGCCCGCGGTACGTCACGCCGCTGATGCGTCCGTTGGCGGCGGACTGCACCTGCATGGTCCAGCCGGGGGGCGGCGGCGCGAACGAGAAGACCGTCACCTGCGACGGGAACACGACACGCACGGCCGTGGTCGACAGCCCCGGGCGCTCGTTGGGCACCCGCACGGTGAACTGGGTGGCCTCGCCCTCGGTGATGGTGACCGGCAGCACGTCCACGTGCGCCGAGGCCGCGGCGGGCACGGCCAGCGCCAGCGCTGCCGCCAGGGCCGCCCTACGCATCGGGGTCGGCGAACGACGCCGACAGCGCGTTCAGCATCTGGGTGTGGATGAGGGCCTGCGTCCGGGGTCGCATGACCAGACGGTACGCGAACGCGAGCGGGCCGTGGGACGTGGACGTCACGGTCACGCGCGTGCCGTCGTCCTCGTCGACGAGCTCGGACACCGTTTCGGCGCGCAGCCCCAGCGCCCTGGTGAGCCACTCCATCCGCTCCGGGGCCTCGAGCCTCGTGACGCGGGGGGCGGTGAAGAACTCCCGCCCGCCGGGGTGGCGCAGCCGCAGGCGCAGCGCGGCGCCCTCCGCCATGGCCGGGGTGGCCGCGGCCTCGGTGCACGCGGGGTTCCATCCGGGCCAGCCGGGGACGTCGGCCCAGCGGCGCCACACGTCCTCGCGCGGGGCCCGCACCATCACGGTGACGCGGCAGTCCACCCGCTACCCGCCCATGCGCCCGACGCCCTCGGCGTCCAGCAGGGCGTCCATCGCCCGGCGGCCCACGTCCAGGGCCGCGGCGTCCGGCTCACGCGTGACGAACCGGGCCTGGATGGCGTGGCCCGTTGCGGCCAGGGCCCGCGACACGGGGTGGCGGGGGTGCTTCAGCGAGAACACGAGGGCCTCCACCGCCAGGCCCGTGCCGACGCATGCGGCGGCCGCCCGGGTGCCGCCGCCCGCCCGGGGCGCGAGCGTGCGCACCGCGACGTTGGCCAGCGTGTTCGTGACCACCAGGGGCAGCACCAGGTTGCTGCCGCACCGCTCGTGCTCCTTGGGGTGGGCGGCAGCGTCGGCGATGGCGTCCGGGCCGCCGGACTCGTAGGCGGCGATGCTCTTGTGCTCGACGGCGTGCCATGCGGCAGCGTCGGATCCGCGCAGCGTGGCGATGGCGGGCACGACGCCGAAGAACGCCGCCGCCACCTCCTGCGCCACGGGGGAGCGCAGCACCCGGCGCGACACGGCCCCGCCGACGAGCGACACGACCACGCCCGCGCCCGCGGCACGGCTCTCCACTGCGAAGCGGGCGCCGGGAGTGCGGGTGCGCACCGCGGGCAGCACGGCCAGCGCCTCGGCGAGGCGCAGCACGCCGCGCAGCAGCGGCACCGACCCGGCGGGACCCCGCACCAGGCGGGGCTTGCGGCCCGAGCGCACGGTGACGGCGCCGTCGGCGTCCCGGACGGCGGCGGCCCAGTGGGCCGGCCCATGCACCAGCAAGCCGTTGCGCAGCGCCATCCCGCCGAGGCGGGGCCAGCGTTCGTCGCTCACCGTGACGCCTCCCGGGCGGCGGCGCGGCGCTCGGAGGCCAGGCGGCCCAGGGCGTCGTCGCTGTGGTCCGTGAACTCCATCATCTCGGCCAGTGCGTGGTGCCCGGCCACCTCGTCGATGGCGCGCTGCATCCGCTGGGCGACCGCCCGGTAGCTGGTGTGCCCCTGCGGCTGGCTGCGCAGCTCGATGAGGTGCATCGCCTCGCGGGCGTTGAGCGTCAGCGAGAACCGCACGCGGTGGGCCAGGCTGACCGCGTAGGGGGCCGCGGCCCGGTCGACGGCCGCGATGGCCCCGTGCAGCGCGGCCGACTCCTCCATCACCCGCGCGTACGCATCGCCCCGGCCCGCGGCCTCCACCTCCTCGGGCATCGTCCAGCCCAGGTGGGGCGAGAGGGGCTGCGCCTGCAGGGTCAGCAGGCGGTGACGCTGCAGGTCGCGGTATGCGCCGTAGTCGCACACGATGTCGAACGTGTACGTGGTGGCCTCCAGCGCCCGGCCGGGCTTCTCGCGCCGGTCGGAGCGCGTGCCCCGGTACGCGGCCAGCACGTCGCGGCGCTCGGCGGCGGTCATGCGGTGCACCCGGTCGCGCACCTTCGCCAGCGGCATGCCCGAGTGAGGCCACAGCGCGTGCGCGACCACGCGCTCCTCGCCGTCCGGGTCGAAGTCCACCAGCACCACGTCGGCGTCGTGGGAGAGCGGGGGGTCGGGCCAGAGGCCCCGGGCGACGGCCTCCATGTCGGCGTTCGTGCGGGCCATGTACGCGCCGTACCGCTCGCCGCGGTCGGACCGGTCGGCGCGGGTCAGGAACGCCGGGATGACGTCGCGCAGGGCGGCGAGGATGCCGTCGCCGGCCGCCCGGGCCTCGGCCAGTGGGTGGGCGCGCAGCCGCACGATCAGCGCCTCGTAGGCCTGCCCCGAGGCCATGATGCCCATGTTGCTGGTGGTGGCCGCGGGCAGCACGCCGCGCACCGAGTCGAGTGCCCGCGCCCGGACGGCCCGCTGGTGGGCCGCGTCGCGCGCCACCGAGGCCGGCACGACACCGTCCCAGTAGCCCACGAGCGCGGGGATCATGTCGGCGTACGCATCGAATGCCCGGTCGAGCGTCGCGACGTACTCGGCGGCCAGCCCGGCGTGGGCCTTCACCTCGGCGGGGACGTGGTAGCGATAGCGGCCGCCGGGCCGGTCGCTGTACGCGATGTAGCGGGTGGACTGCTCGAGGTAGCTGGCCAGGCGACCCCACTGCAGCACCTTCGTGAGGACGTTGGACACGCCCTCCACGGCGACGTGGGCGGCCCCCAGCTGGGCCACGGAGTCGTCGCCGTAGTCGGACAGCACGCGGCCGTACAGGGCGTCGGCGCGGCGCGCCCCGGGGCCCTCGCCCGCGGCCGGGGGCGGTGCGTCGGCGAGGAACTCGTCCAGCAGCAGGCGCCGCAGCGGCTTGGGGCTGCGCGAGTACCGCGCGAACAGCGCGCCCTTCACGGTCTCGGGCAGGTTGGTGAGGGCGAACACGGGCCCGTCGACCGACGTGACGTACGGCCGGACGCGGTTCCTCTCGTCCTGCGTCAGCTCCGTGTCCACGGCCCTACTTTCGTCGAGTTGGTGAAACGCCCCCGGCGCGCAATCCTACGTCGCGATGAGTGCCCGCAAGACCCTGCTCCGGTGCGTCGGTATGGTTGCCGCCGCCGGAGGCGTGCTGGCCCCGTCCGCCGTGGGCGCGGGGTACTGCCGCGCGCCGCAGCCCACCGACCAGATCCCGGCCCTCGGGTCGGCGCTGTCGGCGCCTTTCCCGGACCTCGACCCGCTGCAGGACCTGCGCGCCACGCTCGCCCTGGAGGGCATGGGTGCCGGCGCCGACGGGCGGGGCGTGCGCGTGGCCGACCTGGAGTACGACTGGGACACGGGCAACGTCGAGCTGGACGGGCGGGCGCTGCCCGGCCCGGCGGCCCCCGCGCCGGCGGCGTGGGTCCAGAGCCGCGCCCACGGCACCGCCACGCTTTCGGTGATCGGCGGCGAGGCCGATGGGGCCGGCATCAGCGGCATCGCCCCGGCCGCGGCCCTGTTGCCGCGCACCACCATGACCTCCTCGGGGGGCTGGGACCCCGCGGGCGCCATCCGCCGGGCCAGCGGCGAGCTGCGCGCCGGCGACGTGCTGCTGATCGAGCAGCAGGGTTCGGTGGGGGCCTGGTACGTGCCGCTGTACGCGCAGCCCGGGACGATCGGTGCGGACGTTCGCGCGGCCATCGCCGAGGCCGTCGCCCGTGACATCGTGGTGGTCGTTCCCGCCGGTAACGGCCAGTCCGGGATGGTCGGTGGGGACCTCGGCGCCACTGGGATCACCGCTCCCGCCGGCGCGGTCGTGGTGGGTGCGGGCAAGACCGCCAACACCGGCGAGGTCGAGGGCGCCCGGGCCGGTTTCAGCAACTACGGCGCCGACGTCGACGTCCAGGGGCCCGGGATGGGTGTGCTGGCGTCCGACGCGTACCCGTCGCTGATGCCGGGCATCCCATTCCTGGGCACGTTCTCCGACAACCCGCACAGCAGCTACACCAACTGCTTCAACGGCACGTCCAGCGCGTCGGCGGTCGTCGCCGGCGGCATCGCGTCGCTTCAGGGCGTCGCGCGTCAGCGCCTGGGGCGCGCGTTGACGCCCGCCGAGGTGGAGGCGCGCCTGGTGCGCACCGGCGTGCCCCAACCGGACCCGCAGAACGGCAACATCGGCCCGCAGCCCCGGTTCCGTCTGGCCGCCGACTTCACGCCGCCCGCCGCCGCTACGAACCTGGTGGCCGTGGCCACGGGCGCCGCGGCGACGCTCACGTGGACATCCCCCGCCGACGCGGCCGGCGGCAGCGGCCGCGGCGACGACGTCGTGGCGGTCGACGGCCAGGTGGTCGCCCGCGTACCGGCCGCCACGGGCACCGTGCGTGTGGCGTTGCCGGCGGGAACCACCGCGTCGTCCACGTGGACCGTGACGGCCGAGGACCGCGCCGGCAACGCGTCGCCGGCGGCCGCCGGCTCGTTCACGACCGGCGGGGCACCGGAGGGTGATCCCGCGACGGGCGTCGCGGTCCCCGAGCCTCCCGCGCCGGCTCCCGTGCCCATCCCCGCGCCGGCGCTCATGCCGGTACCGACCCCGGTGGCCCCGCCGACGGCGACGATCGCGACCGTCACCACGCTGCCGCTCGCCGCGTCGCGTCCCCGCATCACGCTGCTGCGCCGGGCCGCCCGTGTGCGCGTGGCGTTCGCCGTGACCCCGCGCACGCGGCTGGCGGTGCGCGACCGCGGCGCCCGGATCACCCGGCGCTGGGTGACGCTGCGCATCCGGCCCGCGCGCGTGGTGAGCATCGTCGCGACTGCCCCGCGGACGGGTCGCAGGGTGACGTACCGCGTCCGGATCGACAGTCTCGGGCGGGCAAGGGTGATCCTCCGCCGCGTCGGGTAGATCAGCCCCCCAGGATGCGCTGGGCGATCTCGCGGATGCGGCCGCCGTCCACCTGACCGTCGAACCGGTCGATGGCCGGCTTCATCACCTTGCCGAGGCCCTTCATGTCGGTGACGCCGGCCTCGGCGATCACGTCGCGGACGCCCGCCTCGATGGTCGCCTCGTCCACCTCGGGCGGGAGGTACTCCTGCAGGATCGCCATCTCCTCGGTCTCCTTGTCGACCAGGTCCTGGCGGTTGCCCTTGGCGAACTGGTCGATGGACTCCTGGTGCCGCTTGACCATGCCGCGGATCACGCCCGTGGCGTCGCGGTCGCTCAGCTCGCCCTTCGCGTCGATCTCGGCGTTCTTGATGGCCGCGCGGGCACGGCGGATGGTGGAGAGACGCGTCTTTTCGCCGGCCTTGAGGGCGGCCTTGGCGTCGTCGTCCAGGCGTTGTGCGATTCCCATGGAGGCCAGCCTAGCGGAGCGGGCCCGGCGGGCCGGTCAGAACGGCAGCGGGCCCTCTGGCCCAGCGGTGGGGCCTGCGTCGCCGCGCAGCGCGCGGATGCGGTTCCACAGCGTCGCCTCCCGGCCGCGGCCGGGAGGGTCGTAGAAGCGCTCCCCCTCCAGTTCCTCGGGCAGCAGCGACTGGTCGAGGACGCCGTCCGGCGATGAGTGCGGGTTGACGTAGCCGCGGCCGTGGCCCAGGTGCTTCGCGTTGGCCCGGCTGGCGTCGCGCAGCGCCGGCGGCGGGCGTTTCGCGCCGTGGCGCTCGACGTGCGCCAACGCTGCGTCGATGCCCCTGTACGCCGCGTTCGACTTGGGCGCCAGCGCCACGTACACCGTTGCCTGCGCCAGGTTGATGCGCGCCTCCGGCAGGCCCACGAACTCCACGGCCCGTCCCGCCGCGGTCGCGACGATCAGCGCGGTGGGGTCGGCGTTGCCCACGTCCTCGGACGCCGCCACGATGATGCGCCGCGCGATGAACTTGGGGTCCTCGCCGCCCGCGATCATCACCGCCAGGTAGTAGAGCGCCGCGTCCGGGTCGCTGGCGCGCATCGACTTGATGAACGCCGAGATGGTGTCGTAGTGCGCGTCGCCCGCCCGGTCGTACGCGATGGCGCGCGACCCGGCGGCCTCGGTGACGGCCTCGGCGGTCACGGCCTCGCCCTGGGCGGTGGCGGCCGCGGCGGCCTCCAGCAGGTTCAGCGCGGCGCGGCCGTCGCCGTTGGCGCGGGCCACGATGGCGTCGCGCGCGGCGGCGGGCAGGCTCACGCGCCCCGCGAGGCCGCGCTCGTCGGCCACGGCGCGGTCCAGCATCTCGGCGACGTCGGCCTCGGACAGCGGCTCCAGCACGGCCACCCGCATGCGGGAGATGAGGGCCGAGTTCACCTCGTAGTACGGGTTCTCGGTGGTGGCGCCGATCAGCGTCACCAGCCCGTCCTCCACGGCGGGCAGCAGGGCGTCCTGCTGGGCCTTGTTGAACCGGTGGATCTCGTCGATGAACAGCACCGTGCGCGTGCCCGCCGCGCGGCGGTCGCGGGCCCGCTGCAGGGCGGCGCGCACGTCGGTCAGCGACGCGTTCGTGGCCGACAGCTCCTCGAACACGGCCTTGGTCGCGCCCGCCACCACGCGGGCCAGCGACGTCTTGCCGCTGCCGGGCGGGCCGTACAGCACCGTGGAGGGCATGCGGTCGGCCTCGATCGCGCCGCGAACGAAGCCGTCGGGCCCCAGCACGGCCCGGTGGCCCACCACGTCGTCCAGCGTCCGGGGCCGCATGCGGGCGGGCAGCGGCCCCGTGCGGGACAGGTCGTCGCGCACCGCCTCGGCGAACAGGTCGTCGTCCTGGGGCGGGCGCCGGGCCATCAGGCCGTCGCGGGGCGGGGCGGGGGCAGCAGGGACGCCAGCAGGCCGGCGATCACGGGCAGGGCGGCCAGCGTCACCAGGGCGGTCTGGCGGGACGTCTCGTCGGCCAGCCAGCCGAACAGCGCCAGGCCGGGCGGCGCCGACCCGATGGCGCCGAACCCGATCATCAGGCCCGCCGCCAGGGCCAGGCGCGACGGCAGGTACTCCTGCGCCAGCGCGACAGTCACCGAGAACGACCCCAGGATCACAAACCCCGCGGCGGCCATGGCGGCGATGCCCGCGAACGTGGGCAGCAGCACGCTGGCCGCCACGAACGGCGCGGCCACGGGCATGGTGAGCGTGAGCATCCGCCGCGGACCGACGCGGTCGCTGATGCGCGCCCCGACGACGGTGCCCACCGCCCCCGCGGCCGCGAAGCCGAACACCGACAGGGCGCCGGTGCGCTCGCTCATGTGGCGCTCCTGGGTGAGCACCAGCGGCATGAGGGCCATCATCACGAACATCGACCAGGTGCGCAGCGTGGTCACCACCAGCAGCAGCAGCGTGCCGGGCACGTGCGCGGGCGGCCGGGGGCCGGTGTGGTGCTCGTGACCCACGACGGGCTGCAGTCGCGGGCGGTTGACCCACAGGAAGCCCGCCGCGATCGCCGCGGGTATGAGGAACACCAGCACGGCGTTGAGGCCCATGAACGGGATGGTCAGCGCGGCCAGCAGGGGTCCCGCGGCGGAGCCGGCGTTGCCGCCCACCATGAACCACGCCAGGCCCGAGGCGGGTCGCTCGGCCGCGAGGCGGTTGGCCACGCGCGCGGCCTCGGGGTGGTACCCGGCCACCCCGAGGCCGGCGACGATGATGAGCCCCAGCAACACCGGGTACGATCCCGCGCCGGCGGTCGCGGCGGTGGCGATGGCGCCCAGCAGCACGCCGCCCCACAGAAGCCACGGGGCGGGGCGCCGGTCGGCGATGGCCCCGAACACGGGCTGCGTGGCCGACGAGGCCGCCAGGCTCGACCCGAGGATCATGGACGCGGCCAGGTCGCTGAGGCGGTACTCGCGCACGAACAGCGGCAGCAGCGCGGGGATGGCCCCACCAGGCTGTCGACCACGAAGTGCCCGCCCGCCAGGGCGACGAGGCCGGTCCGGTCGAACGTCGCCGCGGAGGTTGCGGGGGGTGCCTTGGTCGTCATAGAACGTCCATCATGGCCGACTACGACCGCGCCGTGACCGGCGCCGACGCCGTCGCCGCCGCCCGGAGGGCGCTGGGTCCCGACGCCGCGGAGCGGCTGGCCCTGCGGGTGGCGCCCGGCGCCGCGCTGGCCGGCACGGAGGATCTCGAGGCGCTCGCGCCTCCCCGATCCCTGGGCGTGGGCCGGGGCGCGTGGCTGGCGGCGTTCACGCCGCTGTTCGGGGAGTTCGAGTAGCGGAGGGGCCCGCGGGTCACGCGTCCGCGTCGCGCCCGGAGCGCGTGCCGATGGTGCGGTCGTCGATCGGCACCTCGTTGCTGGTCACCAGGGCGTGGATGGACTCCTCGTAGTTCACCTCCCGGGGATGCCACCAGTCGGCGTCGACGACCACATCGAACACGCGGGCCAGCGTGAGGCCGCCCGCGAGGCACGCCACGAGCAGCGCGACGGGCGCGGCGGCGTCCGCGTCGAGGCCGAACAGGCCGGCAGGCACCGTGTTGGGGGCCTCGGACGCCGCCCACGGCCCGAACACCAGCCCCCAGCCGAGGAACGCCACCACACCCACCCCGAGGCCCTTGACCCAGCAGGGCCGCCCGACGCGGCGGGAGAGCGGCCAGTAGGCCAGGGCCATCAGCACGCCCAGCGCGAGGGTCCCGTACAGGCCGCGCCGCGCGATGCCCTCCTCCTGGCCGCCCAGCAGGATGCCCAGCGACCCGTTGAACCGGTGGTCCGTGTAGCCCTTCTTGAAGGCCTCCTGGGCGATCGTGAGGAACACGATGCCCGACACGACGCCCGCCAGGAGCACGGCGGCCGCGCTCCGCACCGGGCCGGGCGGATGCCACGGCACGTGATCCGGCGCGTAGTGGGGGAGCGCGCCCTTGTTGCGGCGCCCGATCGTGTCAGCCATCGTCCTCGCCGGCGTGGGGGTTGGCGCGCAGCCACGAGATGCGCAGGTACAGGTCGCGGTCGGTCATGTCGGCATCGATCGGGAACGTGGTGCCGCACAGGGGGCATCCCGTGAACGGCTGGTACTCGGGCACCCCCTCGATGTCGTGGGCGCCCGTGGGGAACAGCATCAGGTGCCCCCAGCAGTCGTCGGTGGGGCAGGCGACCCTGCCGTCGATGTTCGCGAACGCGCTCTTGGTCAGCCGGACCGCCATGGGCATGGCACAGCGTAGGCGCTCGGCACGGGCGGGGGAACCCCCGCGCCGCTAGTCTGCCCGCCTTGCGCGAGCCGCTCGTCATCCCGCCCGGCGTCGCCGAGGCCATCGTCGCCCACGCCCGGGCGGCGGCCCCGCGCGAGTGCTGCGGCCTGGTATCCGGCGACGGGCGCCGGTGCCGGGTCGTGCATCCGCTGACGAACGTGGCGGCCTCCGCGGACGAGTTCGCCGCCGACGACCGCCAGCAGACCGCGGTGCGCGAGGCGGTCCGCGCGAGCGGCGGCAGGATCGTCGCCGTCTACCACTCGCATCCGCGCACCGAGGCGCGCCCGTCGCGCGCGGACGTGGCCCGCTGGTTCACGCCCCGGGTGGCGCACGTCATCGTGTCGCTGGCCGGCGCGGAGCCCGAGTTGCGCGCGTTCTGCATCGACCCGTCGACCGATCCGCCGGTGCACGAGCTGGCGATCGCCGACGGTCGGACCGCGCCCGCCTGACGGGCCCCGTGCATCCCGATATCCTGGCGCCCATGCGCATGCGTGCGTTCGCCGCCGGAGCCGCCGCCGCGGCCGCCCTCGTCTTGGCGGGGTGCGGCACCGACGAGCGGGTCGTCAACGTCACCGTCACGACCCACACCGGCGTCACCACGCCCACGGTGCCGGCCACGGACACCGGGTACACGACCCCCACCACCCCGACGACCGACGACGGCACCACGCCGCTCGAGCTGCGCCTGCCGCCGTCGCGCACCATCGACGGGATGGGCTCGGGTGAGGTCAAGCGCATGCAGACGGCCCGCGAGATGGTCACCGCTCTGTTCGCGGCGGGCGACCCGGGCGTCGCCACGGCCACCGCACGGCTGAACGCCGCGGGTTACGAGGACGGCTACTTCCGCGATCAGCAGGGCACGGCGTCCGGGGCGCCCACCCTGGTGCGGACGTACGCGATGCGCCTGCGCGACGACGGGGCGGCGGCAGGAGAGGTGGTCGCCGCCACCGACGAGGTGGTGCGGTCGTCGACGGCCAGCGTCCAGCGCGTCGAGACCAACAACAACTACTCCCGGGCGCTGTCCGTGAAGCTGCCCAACGGCGAGACGCTGCTGTTCGTGACGTGGGCCAGCGGGCGCGACGTGTACGGGATGCAGGTCCGCGGAAAGGACGTCCACAAGAGCGACGTCCTCGAGGCGGTCAACCAGAACCACCTGGCCTGGAGCTGATCGCATGCCGTTTCTCCGTTCCGCCCAGATGCCCGCGCCCGGCGACGCCCTGCCGGGGCGCGACGCCACAATGCCGGTGCGGGGGCCTCACCGTGTGCTTGGCGCGCCCATCACGCCGCCGTTCCCCGACGGCGCGCGCGAGGCGCTGTTCGGCATGGGGTGCTTCTGGGGCGCCGAGCGCATCTTCTGGCGCATCCCCGGCGTCCACACCACCGCTGCGGGCTATGCGGGCGGGTACACGCCCAACCCGACGTACGAGGAGGTCTGCTCGGGCCGCACCGGCCACAACGAGGTGGTGCGCGTGGTGTACGACCCCGCCCGCGTGTCGTTCGGCGAGTTGGTCAGGGCGTTCTTCGAGAACCACGATCCCACCCAGGGCATGCGCCAGGGCAACGATGTGGGCACGCAGTACCGCAGCGGCATCTACGTCACGGGCGCCGACCAGCGCGCCGAGGCCGAGGCGGCGCGCGATGCGTTCGGCCGCGTGCTGGCCGCGGCGGGCCACGGGCCGATCACCACCGAGATCGCCGACGCCGGGCCCTTCTACTACGCCGAGCCGTACCACCAGCAGTACCTCGACGCGAACCCCGGGGGCTACTGCAACCACGGTCCCAACGGGTTCTCGTGTCCCATCGGTCTGGGGGCCACGGGCGGCTGACCCGACCCCCGGAGGGCTCCGGTCCGTCCCGGGGCGGCGTCGCGGGGGAGGCGGCCCCCACAGGGGCCGGGCTGCGGGGACGCCGGTGAACGCGTCGTCCCACGACACGGAGCCGCGCGAGTGTGCACCGCACCGGCCCCGGCGCGTCGACCCGCCCGGCGACGTTCCGCATCGTCGTCAGCCCCGACCTGTCCTCGGCCGCGATGAACGCCACGTCCGCGCCGTCCTCACCAGCACCTCGGGGCGCCAGAACGCCGTGAGGCCGACCGCGCACGACAACCGCAGCGGGTCGGCGTGCCCTTCACGGGAGCACCCGGCTTCACGGGAAGCACCCGGCGGCGCGGCTCAGCCGTGCCCCTCCCTCACGTCGTTAGGGATCGCGGGTTCGAGGCCCACGACCCCGCGACCCGCACCGCGCTGAACTAGGGTCACCGCGTGAGGGCCGCCGACCACGTCGTCACCACCGACCGGCTGCGGCTGCGTCCCTTCCGGGCGGGGGACCTGGACGCCGTCGTCGCGATCCAGACGCGCGAGGACAACGCCCGCTACCTGTACCGCGACCCGATGACCGCCGACGAGGCCGCCGCGTGGCTGGCGGCGACCCTCCAGTACGGCTTCGCGCGCGAGGGCGACCGTCTGCGACTGGCCGTCACCGTGCCGCCCGGCGACGTGGTGGTGGGATACGCCCAGCTTCACCTGTCGAGCGCGCTCGCGCGGCAGGCCGAGCTGGGGTACGCGATCCACCCCGGCCACGCCGGCCGCGGGTACGCCACCGAGGCGGCCCGGGAGTTGATCCGCCTCGGCTTCGAGACGTACGGGATGCACCGGGTGTTCGCGCGCATCGACGCCGGGAACGTGGCGTCGGTGCGGGTGTGCGAGCGCCTGGGGATGCGCAAGGAGGCGCACTTCATCGAGAACGACGTGTGGAACGGGCGCTTCGGCGACGAGGTGGTCTACGCCATGCTCGCGCGGGAGTGGGACGGGGTGGGCCGCTCGGGTTGACGCCCGCGAACCGGCCACGCGGGCGACCGGCGCGACAAAACGGTTCGCCGCTCCGGGCGAGGGATCCGGATGGGGCATCGTGACGTGCGCGAGTCGTCCGGTCGCCGCCGCCCCGCGCGTCCCGGTCCGTGCGGAGGCCGGAGGGGCGCCGCGGCCGGCGAACACGGCCACGGGTCACGCCCGGAACGTCCACAGCGGGGCGGACGGCGAGAACGGCGGCTCGTCGGCGTACGCGACGCGCGGGTCCGTGGTGCGCTCGGCGACGGCCGCCCCGAGGCGGGCGGCCTCCGGGTCGGGCACGTACTCGCCCCACGCGTCCGTGCCGGCGGCGCGGCGCGAACCCACCATCAACACCGTGCAGGGCACCGTCCCGGCCCCCACCGTGACGTGCGCGGTCCCGGCGGGCAGGTGCAGCATCGTCCCGGCGTCAAGCGCGATGGCGCTGCCCTCCACCACCGCCACGCACGCCCCGTCCAGCACCACCATGGTCTCGTCGTCGTCGAACTCCCGGTGGTACATGGACGACGGCCACCCCGGCCGCAGCGTGCGTACGTTGACGCCGTACTGCGTGAACCGCACGTCGTCGTCGGTGCGGACGCGGCAGACGCGACCGTTGTCGGACCAGGCCATGCGGTCGACGGACAGCACGAACCACCCGTCGCCGGTGCGCACCAGGCGCCCGTCGTCGCGTTGCGTGAACGTCGCCGTCCCGGCGGGTTCGCGGGCCCCGGGCCGGCCCCCGCCGCCGCACCCCCACCGCCGCGGACGCGGCACCGGCGCGTACTCGGGGCGGTCGGCGTACGCCACACGCGGGTCCGGCGTGCGCTCGGCCACCGACGCGCCGTAGCGCGCGGCCACGGGATCGGGCACGTAGACGCCCCAGTCGGCTCCGGGCGGGTCGACGCCCCGGGTGCCCAGCATGGCGACGATCGAGTGCGCGTCGCCGGCCCCGGCCAGGATGTGGGCCGTGCCCGCCGGGCAGTGCAGCATGTCCCCGGCGGTCATCTCGACGACCCGCCCCTCGACGATGGCGTCGACGTCGCCGTCGATCACCACGAACGACTCGTCCGCGTACGTCTCGGAGTGGTACTTGCCGTTGGCGACGCCCGGCGACAGCACGTCGAGCGCGAACCCGTAGCGCTGCCACCGCGCGCGCCGGTCCAGCGCCGTGTACGCGTGGCCGGGGATGCCGCGGAACGATGCGTCGCCGAACGGCAGCGCGAACCAGCCCGGGCCCGGTTCCATCCCCCCGTGGGGGTCGCGGGCGAACCGCGCCGGTGGCACATGGTGGCTCATCCGGCGCGGCTCGTCGCGCGGTGCTACTCGGCGGCGGCGGTGCCGGGGGTCTCGCCCTCGGCGGCCTTGTCGGCCTCGATCTGGGCCTTGGTGCGTCGGGTGCGCCGCTTGGGCTTCTCCTCGGCGGGGGCCTCGTCGGTGCCGGTGGCGTCGGCCTGAGTGGCGTCCGTCTCGGCGGCCTTGTCGGCCTCGATC
>JAGQUM010000042.1 GCA_020438485.1 Thermoleophilia bacterium
GACGCGGCCCGCGCCGCCGCCGGCGGCCGGCACGCGGCGCCGGATGGGGGCATGGCCCAGCTGGCCTCCGTCGTGCGCGACGTCGCCGAGGCCGCCGCGAGCGGCGACGCGGCGCGTCTGCGCGACGCGGTCTCCCGGCTCGGCCACGGCCTGGAGGCGCGGCTCGCGCACGGCTCCCACGCGGGCGAGCCCGACGTCCGCACCGCGCTGTTGAGCGTGGCCCAGTCGCCGGACGCGCCGCCACACGCGCGCGCGATGGCCGATCGCGCCGCCGACGCGCTGGGTGCCCAGGCCCTGGTGGCGCCCGCCCTCAACCAGGGTGCCGACGCGAGCCAGCAGGGCGCGTACCTGCAGATGCCGCTGCCCGGTGGGCAGACGGCCGAGGTGCACGTCAACCCGGACGCCGGCGGCGACGGCGAGGGCCGCGACGGCGCCGCCGGCACCCGCGTCGCGTTCGTCCTGTCCATGTCGCGGCTGGGACCGCTGGTGGTGGAGGCCTCCGTGGGTCCCGCCGGGGTGGACGCCGTCGTGCGCGCCCAGGCCCCCGGGGTGCGCGACTATCTGAAGGGCCAGACCGCCGACCTCGCCGAGGGCCTCGCCCGCGCCGTGCCGGACGGGCCCCGGCCTCGTGTGAGCGTGGAGCGCCTCGGGGCGAGCGCGGACGCCGCCATCATCCCCCCGCCGCCCGCGTCCGGCCTCAACCTGTCCGCATGAGCGCCCCGCCCCGCGACAGGCCGACGCGCGCGGTCGCGCTGAAGTACGACCAGACCGAGAACCGCGCGCCGCACGTGGCCGCAACGGGCTCGGGGTCCATCGCCGAGCGCATCCTCGAGGCGGCGCGCGAGCACGGCGTACCCATCCGCCAGGACCCCGACCTTGCCGAGGCACTGGCCCAGCTGGACCTGGCGCAGACCATCCCCGTGGAGCTCTACGCCGTCATCGCCGAGGTGTTCGCGTGGGCGTACAAGGCCAACTCGGGGTACCCGCGGTAGCGTCCGGGACGGCCGCCACGCGCGTCGCCGGGCGTCGCCCCTGGACGGGTGGTTTACGCTAGACGGATGGCCTCCCGCGCGCGTCACACGCCGGCGAACGCGCTGGGCGCGGGAGACCTGGCGCGCCCGCCGGCCGAGGTGGCCGCCGGCCTCGCGGCGTGGGCCCGCGGCGACCGCGACGAGGCCGTGGCCCTCTGCCTCGAGGCGTGCGCCCGCGAGGTGCACGCCCGCAGCTACACCCTGTGGGTGTGGACCAGCGAGAACGCCGCCGGCGACGCCGTGTGGCTGCTGCCCGTGCGGGCCGACCACGCCCGGGCGTTCGCGCCACGCTGGCCCATGGCCGCGCTGACGCGCGCGTTCGAGGCCGCGTGGGACGCCGGCGCGGTGCTGGAGGGCCTGTGCCTGCTGGACTGGCGCGGGATGGTGGCACTGGAGGCGCCCGAGGCCGAGCACGACCACGAGCTCGTGCAGATGGCCCTGGCCGACCACCAGCCCCACGGCGTCACGGTGGCGGTGACTCCCCTCGACCCCCGCGACCTGGGGACCGCCGCAGCCATCGACCTACCGCCCGTCCCACCAGGCGGCGACGGCCTGGCGGGGCTGGCCGGCCGCGTCGGGACCCACCCCGTCGACGTGGCGCTGGCGCTCGCCGCCCACGGCCAGCCGCTCGACCGCGTCGGGACAGGCGACGACATGGTGCACACGCTCGCCGCGTGGGGACTGGCCGCCGCGCCCGCCCCTCCGGAACCGGACGCGCCCGCGTCGATGGACCCCGCCCACGACCCCTGCCCCCATCGCCGTCACGCCCGCATCCTCCTTCGGCGGCTGCTGCGCATGGGCAAGGTCGGCTCCGGCTACCACACCGCCGACGACCACCTGTACCGCGGCGCCCCGCCCGACTTCCGGCACGAGGCCACCGAGGTGGGCGAGGCGCTCATCAGGGCGGGCCTCCTGGGCTCCAAGCCCAGCGTCGGCCAGCGGCACGTCTACCTGCGCCGCGAGGCCCTGCCCGCCATCCACGGGCTCATCGACCGCGCCGAGACCGACTCGCCGGTGCTCGACGCGCTGTGGACCCGGCCGCCCCCGCGCCGCCCCGGGGGCTGAGGCCGGACTCCCGTCAGGCGCGGGGCGTTGCCTTGAACACGGGGATCGTGCGGGCCGTCTTGTGCTGGTACTCGCCGTACGGGGGGAACTGCGCGACCGCCCGGTCCCACCACGCCTGCCGCTCGTCCCCCGAGAGCTCGGTGACGTCGTACTCGCGGGGCGTCGCGCCGTCCTGGATGCGTACCCGCGGCATGGACGTCAGGTTGTGGTACCAGCCCGGGTTCTCGGGCGTGCCGCCCTTGCTGGCGACCAGCGCGTACTCGCCGCCGTGCTCCACGCGCATCAGCGGCACCTTGCGGACCTTGCCCGACCGCGCGCCGACCGTCGTCATGACGATGATCGGGATGCCCGTGTCCATCAGCGTGTTGGCCTCGGTGCCGCCGGAGGCCTCGTACCGCTCCACCTGCTTGCGGACCCAGCCCTGCGAGGGGGGCTCGTACTCGCCGTCGAACGGGGACGCGGACATGCTGGCGCTCCTTCTGGCGTGGTGAGGAGCGCCATTGTGGCAGGAGCGAGGGGCGGGCGCGCAGACGCCCCGTCGCGCCGCCACATCCCGGCGAATGCGCCGGTCAGCGCCCCGGCGTCACCGTCACCACCGGCACGCTGCGGGTGAGCGTGGTGACCCGGTCGTCGCCACCGCGGCCCGCCAGGGCCATGCCGCCGAGGACGCCGGCGGCGAACGCCAGCACCGCGAGCACGACCGCGAGCGCCGCGGTGACCTTCCGGGGCCCGCGCCGGCGCGGGGCCGGTCGCCGGTCGCGGCCCGCGCTCACGCGCCGCCCCCGTGGAAGTCGGCGGCGTGGCGGCGGAACCGGCCGAACGCCGCATCCATCACCACGGACGGCTCCCACGCCTCGGGATGCGCAGGCGCCGTCTCGGTGGCCACGGCCAGGAACCACGCGCTGGCGCCGGCGTACTCGCCGGCCAGGTCGCGGACGGTGAACGCCATGCCCAGACGGCGGCGCAGCTCCTCCTCGCACGCGGCGATCACCCGCTCGCGCCACGGCGCATGACGGTCGCCCGCCCGGTCGGCCAGACGGCGCAGGCCGTCGTCCCACTGGAAGCCCGCGGAGGCCGTGGCGGCGTCCCTGCTCACCCCGCCCCGCGCCCGTCCCCGTGGGCGGCGAACCGCTCGAGGCAGCAGCGCTCCGGCCATGCGAGGTCGGCGCGCGCCGCGATCCAGTCCATCAGTGGGCCGCCGCCGGCGGCCAGGCCGAACGCCGCGTGGGCATGCAGGCACTTGACGCGGTCCGGGTCGGCCACCCCCGACACGTGCGCGCCGCCGTGCAGCGCCGCGTGCCGCTCGTTGGCGTCGCGGATGTGTGGCGCCATGCCCGGGTCGTCGCGCAACTCCGTGATCGCGCCCGTGGACTCCAGACGGCTGACGGCGTCGTGCAGCGCCCGGCACGCCAGCCAGTAGCGGGTGGGGAACGGCCGGCCGCGCAGGTCGCGCGGGGCGTTCTCCAGCACGGCGGGGCCGCCGTGGGGGCAGCGCACCGCCACCCGGTAGTCCGTGAACGACGGCCGTCCCAGCAGGACGGCCACCGCCTCGCGGTCAGCCTCCGAGGCGCGGGGCGGGGGCGTCGATCCCGTCATTGCCGTCGGCCCCCTCGACCGTGAACGCCCTCTCGCCCGGCTTCACCGCACCCTGCGCGCGGGCGCGGCGCTCGAGCACGTCCGCCCTGCGCGACGCGTTCAACTGCGCCTGCAGGCTGCGGCGCGTGGCCTTCGCCGCCTCCAGCTGGTGCTGCGCCGCGCTGAGCTGCGACCACTGGTCGAGCAGGTCGTGCACCGGGGCGATGTAGCCCAGCAGCACCGCCGAGACGACGCCGGCTGCGGCGATCTTGCGAGGTGACGGCGTCGGGGGCCTCCGGGTTGAGCGCGCGTTCACACCCTGGATACGCGCTCAGCCCCGGACCTCCTGCCCGGCGTGTGGGGCGCGGGCTACGAACGGCGGAACGCGTCGTGGCCGGGGTAGCTGGCCGCGGGGCCGAGCGTGTCCTCGATGCGCAGCAGCTGGTTGTACTTCGCCACCCGCTCGCTGCGCGACGGGGCGCCGGTCTTGATCTGGCCGCAGCCCGTGGCCACCGCCAGGTCGGCGATGAACGTGTCCTCGGTCTCGCCCGAGCGGTGCGACACCATCGACGCGAACCCGGCGCGGGCCGCCATGTCCATGGCCGACAGGGTCTCGGTGAGCGTGCCGATCTGGTTGAGCTTGATGAGGATGGCGTTGCCGGCCCCCACCTCGATGCCCTTCGCCAGGCGCTCGACGTTGGTGACGAACAGGTCGTCGCCGACCAGCTGCACCCTGTCGCCCAGGCGCTCGGTGAGCAGCTTCCAGCCGTCCCAATCCTCCTCGGACATGCCGTCCTCGATGGAAACGATGGGGTACTCGTCGCACAGCTCGGCCCAGTAGTCGACCATCTGCTCGGGGGTCAGCGTGCGGCCCTCGCCCTCCAGGTGATACGCGCCGTCGCGGTACAGCTCGGTGGTGGCGGGGTCCAGCGCCAAGGCGACGTCACGGCCCAGCGACAGGCCGGCCTTCTCGATGGCCTCCGCGATCACCACGAGCGCCTCGCGGTTGTTGGCCAGGTCGGGTGCGAAGCCGCCCTCGTCGCCCACGCCGGTGGCCAGGCCGCGCCCCTTCAGCACCGACTTCAGCGACTGGTAGATCTCGGAGCCCATCTGCAGCGCGTCGGCGAACGACGAGGCGCCCACCGGTGCCACCATGAACTCCTGCAGATCCACGGAGTTGTCGGCGTGCGCGCCGCCGTTGAGGATGTTCATCATCGGCACCGGCAGCCGGTGGGCCCTGGCCCCGCCGAGGTAGCGGAACAGCGGCAGGCGCGCGTGCTGCGACGCGGCCACGGCCACGGCCAGCGAGCAACCCAGGATGGCGTTCGCACCCAGGCGACCCTTGTTGGGCGTGCCGTCCAGCTCGATCATGGTGCGGTCGACGACGGCCTGGTCGGTGGCCTCGAGGCCGATCAGCGCGCCCGCCAGTTCGTCCTGGACGTTGGCGACGGCCTTGAGAACGCTCTTGCCCTTGTACAGCGACGAGTCCCCGTCGCGCAGCTCCACGGCCTCGAACGCGCCGGTGCTGGCACCGGACGGCACGGCGGCGCGGCCGATGATGCCGGACTCCAGCATCACCTCCACCTCCACCGTGGGCTGGCCACGCGAGTCGAGGATCTGGCGGGCGTTCACCTTGGCGATTGCGGACATGGGACCCTTCGGGACGACGTTGGCCGGTGCCACGAGTCTAACCCCCGGGAACGGCCCGGTCGCCGCATGGCGGCGTCACACGGGACGAGGGTCCCGGCGCCGCGCGGGGGCTACTCCGCGCCGAACGTGGCGCGCACCGTGGTGCGGCCGTCCCGCGCCACGACGATCGCGTCGCCGCCGTGCGCCCGCGCCACCTCGCGCACCAGCTGCAAGCCCATCCGCGACCCCACGAGGCCCCGCGGGCTGCGGGCCGCCCCGGCACCCAGGCCGCCCATGGCGAAAGGGATGTCGGCCTTGTCCAGCTCGCCGCCGTCGTCGGTGACGTCGACGCTGACGCCCCCTTCGGTGCGGTGGACCTCGACCGTGATATGGCCGCCGACCGGCACGAACGTCAGCGCGCCTCGCAGCATGTGGTCGATCATGTGGGCGAGCGACGGGGCGTCGCCGACGACGGGCGGGCAGGGGTCCACCGAGAGGCCCACGGACGCGCGGCGGGCGCGCAGCTCCGCGCCGGCGCTGTAGACGCGTTCGCGCACGAGCGCCTCGACGTCGACGGGCACCCGCGCCTCGTCCAGCCCCCCGGCGCGCACCTGGGCGATCACGATGAGGTCGTCCACCATCCGGGCCATGCGGTCCGCGTTGCGGGCCGCGATCTCGGCCACACGCGCCTGCCCGTCGCTGAGCTCCCCGGCCTCGCCGTCCAGCATCAGCTGCAGGAAACCCGCGACGCTCGTCAGGGGGCCGCGCAGCTCCTCGGACGCGATGACCAGCAGATCGTCGTCGCCCAGGCGATCGGGCGCCGGCTCGGGGATGTGGGCGTGGTCCGTCACAGGAACTGATATCGGCGCGTCTCGGCCGGAACTTTGGCCCCCGCGCACGCCCGCGCACCGTCGCGGCCCCCCGGGGCCTACTCCGCCATGCGCGCCCGGGCGTACCACTCCAGCTGTCGCTCCGGCGGAAGGTCCTCGAACCGCTCGCCGTGGCGGGAGGCGAGCGCGGCGGCCGCCTCCACCCGCGCCCGGAAACGCCGGGTCGTGGCCCGCAGGGCCAGGTCGGGGTCGGACCCCAGGTGCCGGGCCACCGCGACGGCCGCGAACAGCACGTCGCCCAGCTCGTCGGCCGACGGAGCGGCGACCAGCTCGGCCACCTCCTCGCACAGCTTGTCAACGGCGTCGGGCAGGCCGCCGAACACGAAGCCCACGGCGGCCGCCCGCTTCTGTGCCTTCGTTGCCAGTGACACCGACGGCAGGCCGTCCGGCAGGTCGTGGAAGATGCCCTGGTCGGCGCGCTCGGCGCGCTTGTTCCGCTCCCACAGGTCGACCACCTGCCCCGCTTCGCGGGCGCGGGCGTCGCCGTAGACGTGCGGGTGGCGGGAGATGAGCTTCGTGACCTGTCCCCGGGCCACATCGCCCAGGTCGCCCTCGCCGCGTTCCTCCAGCAGCTGGCTGAGGAACACGGCCTGGAACAGCAGGTCGCCAAGTTCGTCGCGCTGCTTCGCCGGGTCGCCGTCCGCCACCGCGTCGGCCACCTCGTACGCCTCCTCGATGGTGTGCGGCACGATGGACGCCGCCGTCTGCTCGCGGTCCCACGGGCAGGCGGTGCGCAGATGCCATCCCACCGCGGCCAGCTCGGCGACGCGGGCGCCGATGGCGCGGTTGCGCAGCGTGGCCCGGTCCGGGACCGTGGCGGCCCCGGGCAGGTGCCGGGCGAGCGCGTCGGCGGCCGCGTCGGGCAGCGCCACCGCGGCGCCGTCCGGGGGGTCGGCCGAGTCGTCCCACGGGGCCGCGCGGTCGGGCAACATGGCCCGCACGTCGTCGGCGACGCCGGCCGCCACCCGCACGTCGGGGGCGTCGCGCAGCGCGTCGAGCGCCGCCGCCGGAACCGAGCCCGCGTCACCGGGCCCGAGTCCGACGATGGTGATCACGGCGTGGTGGCCTGGGGCGCGGGCTGTGAGTCGGCCGCCGGCGCGGTCTCCGGCTCGAGGTCCTTGGCCGCGTAGACCGTCTTGTCCTTCCACTTGTCGAGCGTCTTCGTGACCCACGCCTGGAACTTGCTGTCGCGCTCGGCGCTGAGCTGCTGGGAGACGATCTGGGCCCTGGCCTCCTTGAACGGGATGGTGCGGGCCGGGGTGATCTTGTCGATCAGGATCAGATGCCACCCGAACTGGGTCTTGACGGGCTTCGACACCTTCCCGGCGGGCAGCGAGAACGCGACCTTCTCGAACTCCGGCACCAGCTGGCCCTTGCTGATGGGGCCCAGCGAGCCGCCCTGCCCCTTGGTGCCCGTGTCGGTGGAGTACCGCTTGGCCAGGTCGGCGAAGTTCTGCGGCGTGGCCTCAGCGAAGATCTTCTCGGCCTCGGCCTTGGTCTTCACCAGGATGTGCGACGCGGTGCGGCCGGCCGGCACGTGGTACTGCGCCGCGTTGGCCTTGTAGTACTTCTGGGCGTCCGCGTCGGTGAAACGCACGCCTCGGGTGACGTGGTTGCGGATCTTCTCCTGCTCCAGGCCGGTCCTCACCTGGTCACGGGCCTCCGCCATGGTCATGGCCCGCTGCTTGAGGAACTTGTTGAGCTCGGCCTGCTTGCCCTGGAACTGGGCCTTCACGATCTCGGTGAGCCGCTTGCCGACGTCCGCGGGCTTGACGGCGCACGGGGTGCCGCACAGGCGGGCCTCGGACGACACGATGCGGGAGTTGATCAGGGTCTGGAGCGCCTGCGACTGCGCGGCCGTGTACTCCTCGGTGCCCTTGGCCGGGAACGTCTGCCCCTGCTGGGTGGCGCTGGCCTTGCTCTGTTCCATCACGCGGTCGAGCTGCGCGTACGTGATCTGGGTGTCGCCCACGCGAGCGGCGACGCCCGAGGGCAGGTCGGATCCCGAGTCGCCGCACGCGGCGGCGCCGAGGGCGACGGCGGCGGCGGCGAGGGTGGATCCGGCGATGATGGTGGGGCGACGACGCCCGTGTGCAAGCGGTTTCTCAGTCATGGCGCGCGCGATCGTAGCAGTTGTCCCGACGGGCACCCGCGGGGGCGTCGCGGGGCGACGCCGGCCGTGACTCCCCCGGCGCCGGGGCGGGCGGGGCGTCCGGCTCGGCCGGCGTCGCCGGCTCCCCCCGGCGCCGAGACGTTCGTGGTGATCGACCCGCTCGTCCCGGTACCACCGCATGTCCAGAACCCACCCCGGGCCTGCGGGGTCCGGGATCGGCGCGCCCGCGCGGGCCCCGGCGGGACATCCCCCGAGCGGAGGCGCCCCTCCCCGTGTCTCGTCCCCCGCCGCCGGGCGCGGCGGCGATCTCCCTGCTGGGGCGCGACGGATGCACGGACCCCACCCCCGCTCAGGTCACGGGTGGGGTGGAAAGGCGCGGGCGTGGAGTGCCGCGACGGGGCCGGGGTCAGGCCTCGCCGGACGCCGCCGCCGCCAGGGGCCGCACCACGCCCAGCACGCCCGCCAGCATGTCGGCCGCGGCGTCCAGTCGCTCCGCGGGCGCCGTCGGCGCCGGCGCGTTCACGGTCTGGTCCTTGCTCTGGTACATCGCCCGGGGCACCTCCTCGCGCAGGGCCTTGAGCGACGCGCTGGTCAGCTGGATGGGGCCGGCGACGATGCGACCGCCGCGCACGGCCACCGAGCCGGCGCCCAGCAGGCGCAGCAGCACGCGGATGCGCTGCACTGTCACGAGGGCCCTGACGGGCGGCGGCAGCTCGCCGAAGCGGTCGGCGATCTCCTCGGCCAGGTGGTCGACGGCGTCGAGGTCGTTGGCCATGATGATGCGCCGGTGCAGCTCGATCTTCGCGGCCTCGAACGGCACGTACTCGGCCGGGATGTACGCGCTGGCCGGGATCTCCACGCGCACCTCGCGCTCGGGCACGATCTGCCCCTGGCCCAGCGCGACCGCCTCCTGCAGCATCTCGATGTACAGCTCGAAGCCGACGGCGGCGACGTGGCCGGACTGCTCGTCGCCCAGCAGGTTGCCGGCGCCGCGGATCTCCAGGTCGCGCATCGCGATGCGCAGGCCGGAGCCCAGCTCGGTGTAGTCGGCCAGCGCCCGCAGGCGGGCCGACGCCTCGCGGGTCAGCGCCAGCTCGTCGGGATAGAACAGGTACGCGTGGGCGGTCTGCGTGCTGCGCCCCACCCGCCCGCGGATCTGGTACAGCTGCGACAGGCCCAGCATCTCGGCCCGGTCCACCACCAGCGTGTTGGCCTGGGGGATGTCCAGGCCCGACTCGATGATGCTGGTGGCCACCAGCACGTCGGCCTCTCCCCGGATGAAGCCCAGCATGACGTCCTCGAGCTGGTGCTCGTGCATCTGCCCGTGGGCGGTGAGGACGCGCAGATCGGGGTTGAGGGCCCGTACGTGCTCCGCGGCCTGGTCGATGGTCTCCACGCGGTTGTGCAGATAGAAGCTCTGGCCGCCGCGCTCGTGCTCGCGTGAGAGCGCCTCGCGCACCATCCCGTCGTCGTACTCGCCCACGTGGGTGGCGATGGGCCGGCGGCCCGTCGGGGGGGTCTCGATGACGCTGATGTCGCGCAGGCCCGACAGCGATATCTGCAGCGTGCGGGGGATGGGCGTGGCGCTCATCGCCAGCACGTCCACCTTCACGCGCAGCTGGCGTAGGGCCTCCTTCTGGGCCACGCCGAACCGCTGCTCCTCGTCGACGACCACGAGGCCGAGGTCCTTGGGCTGCACGTCCATCGACAACAGGCGGTGCGTGCCGATGAGGATGTCGAGCTTCCCGTCGCGGAAGCGCTCGAGCACGGCGCGCGTCTCGGCGGGCGTGCGGAAGCGGTTGACCATGTCGAGAGTGACCGGCAGCTCGCCGTAGCGCTCACGGAACGTCGCCAGGTGCTGCTGGGCCAGGATGGTGGTGGGCGCCAGCACCATCACCTGCTTGCCGCCGACGGCGGCCTTGAACGCGGCGCGCACGGCGATCTCGGTCTTGCCGAAACCGACGTCGCCACAGATGAGGCGGTCCATCGGGCGCGGCCGCTCCATGTCGTCGTACACGGCGTCGATGGCGCGTTGCTGGTCGGGCGTCTCGCGGTGCGGAAAACGATGCTCGAGGGCCGTCACGAGCTCGTCGTTCTCGGGGAAAGCGTGCCCCTCCACGCGCTGGCGCTGCTCGTACAGCGCGATCAGCTCGCCCGCCATCTCGCGCACCGCGGCGCGGGCGCGGGCCTTCATGCGATCCCACGCCTTGCCGCCCAGCTTCGACAGGGCCGGGTCGCTGCCGTCGGAACCCACGTAGCGCGTGACCTTGTCCAGCTGGTCGTGCGGCACGTACAGGCGGTCGCCGCCCGCGAACGCCAGAGCCAGGTAGTCGCGCGTGACGTTGGCCACCGTGCGGGTCTCGAAGCCCGTCAGACGACCGATGCCGTGGTCCTCGTGCACCACGTGGTCGCCCACGCGCAGGTCCATGAACGACGCCAGGCGCTTGCCCACCACCAGCCCCTGGTGGGCGGCGGGGCGGCGGCGGCGCAGGATGGCGGCCTCCGGGATGAGCGCCAGGTGCAGCGACGGCGACAGCAGGCCGCTCTTGGCCCCGATCGTCGTGAACGCGACCTTGCCGGGCTCGGGCAGCTCGCCGGGGGCGACGGCGACGGGCTGGATGCGCTCCATGCGCATCAGCGCCCGCTCCATGTCGCCGCGGCGCTCGAACATCACCACCACGCGGTGGCCGTTGCGGGCCAGGCGGCCCATCTCGGCCTCGGCCTCCGACTGCCCGCGCACGGCGAACTTGGGCTCGATGGCGTCGAACGCGGCGCCGCCCTGACCGCCGGGAGGCACCAGGTCCAGCGCCGCGACGGCCTCCAGGCCGTCGACCAGCGCCTCGGCGTCGCTGAGGAGGCCGGCGGCAGCCTCGTCCTCGAACCGCTCGCGGGCTGCGCGGGCGGCAGCGGGGAACTCGGACGGCGCCCCGCGCACCACGACGCAGTCCGCCACGCCCGCGAGGTCCAGCGGGTCGCGCAGGTCGTCGCCCTCAGGCTCGGCGGCAGGCCACGCCAGCGCCCGCTCCAGCGGGCGGATGGTGCGCTGCGTGAACGGCGAGAACGCCCGGACCGACTCGACCTCGTCGCCGAAGAACTCCACGCGCACGGGGTTGCGGGCGGTGGACGGGTACACGTCCACCAGGCCGCCGCGGACGGCCATCTCACCGCGCTCCTCCACCTGGTTCGTGCGCTCGTAGCCCAGGGCTGCCAGGCGGTCGACCAGGTCCTCGGGCTCCATTCGCGCGCCGACGGCGATCTCCAGGGGCTCGCCCCACGACTCGGGCGGTGCGATGCGCTCATCCAGGGCGGGCACTCCCGCCACCACCACGTGGCCGGGCCGGCCCAGCATCGCGGCGGCACGGGCCCGCAGGCCGACCAGGTGGGGAGACGGTCCCACGGCCCCGTGCGAGACCGTGCCGCGCGACGGCCACAGCCCCACGGCGTTGCGCCCCAGGACGGCCTCCAGGTCGGCGGCGCGGTCGCGGGCCTCCGTGTCCTCGGGCACCACGACCAGCAGCGCCCGGTCGGACCGCCGGGCCAGCGCGGCCACCAGCCACGTCCAGCCGGGGCGGGCCAGCACCACGCGGCGGCCGCGCGTGGACGGGTCGAGGCCGGCGACGGCCTCCGCCACGTCAGGCACGCCGGTGATCAGCGCGTCGCGCGCGCCCTCGTCAACCGGCGGCATCGGCCTCGGGGTCCTCGGCGGTGGCGGTGTCGGCGCGGCGGGCGGCCCGCTCGCGGGCGTGCTCGCCGGGGGGTCCTGCGTGGAAGCGGGCGATGGCGTCGTCCATGCCGTCGGCGAGGGCAGCCTCGGCCATGTCGGCGGCCCGCCGGATCATGGCGTCGACGTCCGCGGGGTCCTCGTTGAACGCGGCCAGGACCCACGCGGCCTCGTCGCCGCGGAAGTCGCCCGTCTGGCGTCCCACCCCCACCCGGATGCGGGGGAAGTCGCGGGCGCCGAGCCCCTGGAACAGGCTGCGGAGACCGTTGTGGCCGCCGTGGCCGCCGCCGGTCTTGCCGCGGACGTCGCCGAACGGGATGTCGATCTCGTCGTGGATCACCAGCACCTGGCCCGGCTTGGCCCGCAGCGCCCCGGCGGCGGGGCCCACGCTCGTGCCGGACTCGTTCATGTACGTGGTGGGCACGAGCAGCGCGACCTTGCCGCCCGGCCCGCGCGCCTCGTAGTAGTCGCCGCGGTAGCGGGACGCGGGCTTGCCCGCGTCGAGGCGTCGCGCGATCTCCTCCACCACCCGCTGGCCCGCGTTGTGGCG
>JAGQUM010000043.1 GCA_020438485.1 Thermoleophilia bacterium
AGGTCATCGACATCGACCAGTCACCCATCGGCCGCACGCCGCGGTCCAACCCGGCCACGTACACCGGCGTGTTCGACCTCATCCGGCAGCTGTTCTCGCTGACGCCCGACGCCCGCGCCCGGGGCTACTCGCCGGGCCGGTTCAGCTTCAACGTCAAGGGCGGCCGCTGCGAGCACTGCAAGGGCGACGGCACCATCACCATCGAGATGCACTTCCTGCCCGACGTGTACGTGCCGTGCGAGGTGTGCGGCGGCAAGAGGTACAACCGCGAGACGCTCGAGGTGCGCTACGGGGGACGCACCATCGCCGACATCCTCGACCTGTCCATCGACGAGGGCGTGGAGGCGTTCGCGGCCGTGCCCAAGATCCAACGGCGCCTGCAGACCCTGGCCGACGTGGGCCTGGGCTACGTCCGCCTGGGGCAGCCCGCCACGACGCTGTCGGGCGGCGAGGCCCAGCGGGTGAAGCTGGCGTCCGAGTTGTCGCGCGTCGCCACCGGGCGTACGCTTTACGTGCTGGACGAGCCCACCACCGGCCTGCACCTGGCCGACATCGAGCGCCTGCTGGTGGTGCTGCAGCGCCTCGTGGACGCGGGCAACACGGTGCTGGTCATCGAGCACAACCTCGACGTCATCAAGTGTGCCGATTGGATCGTCGACCTCGGCCCCGAGGGCGGCTCCGGGGGCGGTGTGCTGATCGCGGCGGGCACACCCGAGCAGGTCGCGGCCGATCCGGCGTCGTTCACGGGCCGCTACCTGGCCGAGATCCTGGGCGACCGCCCGCCCCCGGCGCCCCCAAAGCGCGGGCGCAGAGCCGCCGCGGTGCCGTAGGGCGTTGTCAGGAGGCCGTGGCGTCGCGGCCGCGCCGGGCCCGTGCCCGGGCGGCGTTGCGGATGGGACCGACGGCGGGCGTGATGGCCGAGCACGGGGGCGCACCCCGCCCCTTCGGTGGGGGCCTGCCGCGCCCGCCCGCGGGCCTCGCCGCGGATGTCCGCGAGATCGTCACGGGTGGCCCGGCCCGGGTGGGTGGAGCCGTGAGGCGGGTGGCCTCACGCATCGAACCCGCGGCGTCCGGTTGGACCTGGCCCCGGCCGGCTACTGCGCGCAGGACCGCGCGCGCTCGAGCGTGGCCTTGCGCTCCTGGCGCTGCCCGTCGTCGCCCTCCGGGTGATCGGCGGCGCGTTCGAGATAGGGGACCGACCCCGCGCAGTCGCCCCGCAGGTAGATGGCGTACCCCAGGTTGTAGAGGGCGTTGGCCTCGTACGGGTCGCCCGTGCCCTCCAGGGCGTTCAGCGCCCGCTCGGACTTGTCGATGGCCGCGTCGTAGTCGCCGTCGTCGATGTCTCCGGCGGCCTCGTCGGTCAGCGCGCGCGCCTCGTCAACGGTGGGTACGTCCGCGGTGGGGCTGGGGGGCGGCACCGACGGCGTTGGGCCGGTGGCCGGCTCGGTGGGCGTCGTCGGCTCCGCGGGTGCGGTGGGCGAGGTGTCCATCGTCGCGGGGGGCGCGACGGGCGTGGTGTCGAATGTATCCGCGGTGGGCTGGGGTGCCATCGGAGTGGTCGGGGCCGCGGTCACGGCCGTCGTGCCCGGAGCGGGATCACCGGCCGAGCGCCCGTTCATCAGCACGAAGACCAGCGCGGCCGCCACCGCCGCGGCCACGAGCGCACCCGCCACGGCGGGCCACCGGCGCGATCGCCGATGGGGTTCGTCCGCCGGGGCGACGGCCGTGGGTGCGGGCACCGCCCTCACCAGCGTCGGCTCTCCGTACTCCCGGGCGGGGGGCGGGGCGGCCCGGCGGGGAGGGGCCGGATGGGTCAACGTCGCCTCGAGTGCCCGCCCCATCGCGGCGGCGCCGCCGAACCTCTCGTCCGGCACCTTCGCCATCCCGCGCATGAGGAACGCCCGCACGGCGGGCGGCACGTCGGGCCGGTGATGGGTGGGGTCCGGCACGGGGGCCGTGACGTGCCGCACCAGAGCGAGGCCCGGCGGACCGCCCTCGGCTGCGTACGGGGGCACTCCGCAATACGCCTCGAACAGCGTCGCCGCGAGACCGTACTCGTCGACGGCGGGAGTGATCGCTCCGCCCGACGCGGCCTCCGGGGCGATGTACCCGGCCGTGCCCACAACCAGGTTCGTCCGGGTCACGCCCGCGTCGCCCAGGCGGGCCACGCCGAAGTCGGCCACGTGGGCGTCGCCCGCCTCGTCCAGCAGCACGTTGCCGGGCTTGACGTCGCGGTGGATCACGCCGGCACGGTGGGCGGCCTCCAACGCGCCGCAAACCTGCACACCGATGCCGGCGCACCGCGACCACGGCAGGGCACCCTCGCGGCGCAACAGCGCGTCGAGGCTCTCGCCGGGGACGTACTGAAGGACGATGAAGCGGGAACCGTCCGGCCCCGTGAAGCGGTCGTACACATGGATCACGCCCGGGTGGCTCACGCGGGCAAGCGCATGCGCCTCACGGTCGAACCTGGCCAGCACGTCCGGGTCGGTGACGAACTCGGGACGCAGTTGCTTCACGGCCACGTCGCGTTCCAGGCGTGTATCCCAGGCCAGGAAGACGTCGCCCATGCCGCCACGGCCGATGAGGCGCCGCACCGCGTAGCGCCCGCCGTCGAGCGTCCCGCCCTGCTCGTGGTCGCCGGTGCTCACCCCCTGATGGATAGCAAAACGGCGGCCGGCGGCCCCGCCGGAGGAGACGTCGGCCGGTTGCCGTCGATTCCATGCGATCCGCTGTCCCGCCCGCGCGTGCCGCGAACCCCGCGGGTCGCCGGTAAAGAGTTTTCGGGCGGGGGGCGCACAAACGGCCCGCCGCGGTGTATGCCTCTCGCATGCCCACATCACCCCATCGTGTCGGCCGCATCGCCGTCGCCACCGCGCTCGGCTCCGCAGCGCTTGCCTCTCCCGCGTTGGCCCGCTGGGCGGCGCCGTCGGCCGCGCCGCTCAACGCGGCGGCCAACCAGCCCGCCTCCAGCGCGTCCATCGCGTCCGTCGGCGGCGTTCCGTACGTCGCCTGGCGGGAGTCGGACGGCACCAACAACGAGATCCGCGTCTCCCGCCTCGCGCCCGGCGGGTGGGAGGCTGTCGGTGCCGCCCGCGTGCCGTCGTCACCCGTCAACAACGACAGCCTCGGCGACGCCCGCTCGGCCGCCATCGCCGACGTAAACGGCGTGCCGTTCGTCGCGTGGACCGAGTTCGACGGCACCAACGCCGAGGTGCGGGTGGCGCGGCCGTCTGCCGACGGGCAGGGCTGGGACCGCGTGGGTCAGGCGTCGCCCGCGTCGAGCCCCATCAACGCGTCGCCGTCCCACAACGCAGGGGCGGCCGACATCGCCAGCATCAACGGCGTGCCGTACGTGACGTGGGCCGAGGACGACGGTGCCAGCACCCAGGTTCACGTGGCCCGCCTGAAGCCCGACGGCTCGGGCTGGGAGAAGGTGGGCGAGGCCGCGGACGCCAAGGGGCCCGTCAACCGCGTCAACGGCCGCAACGCGTTCGAGCCGACCATCACGGCCATCAACGGAGTCCCGTACGTCGCGTGGGCGGAGGCCGACGCGAAGAAGGTCACCCAGATCCGCGTCGCGCGCCTCAACGGGGCGGGCGACGGCTGGCAGCCCGTGGGCGAGACCCGCGACCCCGCGAGCCCGATCAACAACACCAAGACCACGTCGGCGCGGGCGCCGCACGTCGTCAACTGGAACAACCGCCCGGCCGTGGTGTGGGTGGAGGACGTCGCCGGCGGCGCGCGCCGCATCCACGCCGCCGTCATGTCCACGGCCGGCACCGGCTGGGAATCCCTGGACGGCGGGCGCGGCCTCAACGCCAACCCCCGCCGCCCCGCGACCGCGCCGTCCGCGGCGATCGTCGCCGGCCAGCTATGGGCCACGTGGGCGGAGTCCGACGGCACGAACCGCGAGGTGCGGGCCGCGCGGATGACGTCGCCCGGCGGCCGCTGGCAGCAGATGGCGCCCGGGGCGTCGCCGGTGAACGCCTCGGCCACGCGCAACGCCGACGCCCCCGACATCGCCGACGTGATGGGCATGCCGTACGCGGCCTGGACCGAGGCCGCCGGATCCGGCACCCAGGCGCGCGCGGCCCGGATGGAGCCCGACTTCACCCAGCTGTCGGCGTCGGCCGTGGAGGAGCGGGTCAACCTCAGCGCCACGCTGCGCACGTTCTCGATGCCGTACCAGGTCGGATTCCAGATCTCCGGGGGCGGCATCGCGCGCGCCACCCGGCCCGGCGCGGTGGCGGGCAACCCCGCGACGGCGACCGCCACGGCGACGGCGCTGCGCTCCGGCGTGGCGTACCAGTGGCGCCCGTTCGTCGTGGCCGGCGCGGGCGGCCTCGTGGCCGTCGGGCCGTCGCAGAACATCACCACCACGTCGGTGGCCCGGCTGGTGCTCGGCACGCCGGGCGCGAAGAAGGGCCGTACGTGGCGGTTCCGGGCCGGGCGCCCCATGGGCATCCGCGTGCGGGTCAACCTGCGCAGCCGCCTGACGGTGGTGGTCGCGGGCCGCGGCGTCACCCGGCGCGTCACGCGCCTGGCGCGCGCCGGCATCACTCCCGTGCGGGTGAGACTGCCGCGGCGCGTCGGGGTGTATCGGGTGACGGTCACGGTGAAGGCGTCCGGTGGCCGGACGGCCACCGTGCGGGGACGGATGGTCCTGGTGCCGGCCCGGCGGTGACGAGCGCTGGCGGGCGGCGGCCTCCGGGTTCGTCACGCGGAGACCGCCGCCGGGTCCTCGCGGGCAGGGAGCGGGGGTGCCCGCGGCGCGCGCCGCCGGGCACCCGCCACACATCGGGAAGGGAGCGGGGGATGAGGACACGAGTCGCGTGCATGGTGGGGGCGGCGGTCACGGCGGTCGCGGCCGCCGGTCCCGCGACCGCGGTGCCGCGGGTGCTTAACCTGCCGCAGGTGGCGGCGACGCACATCCGCCAGATCGCCGCGCACGGCGACCCGCCGGCGCTGCTGCCCGGGCGCCTGCCCGTCGACGCGCGAGGGCGCCTGGTGGCCACCGCCGGGCTCACCCGCACGGGGTGGTCCATCGTCGTCGGCTCCCCGGGATGCAACGGCGCGAACGCGTGCTCCGTGGCCCGCTTCTGGGCCGTGCGCGGCGGGAGCCCATCGGGGCCCGTCAGCGTGCGCCTGGCCCGCGGCGTTGCGGGCAGGTTCACCCCGATGTCGTGCGGCGCGTCCTGCGCGCTGCCCAGCGTCAGCTTCCGCGTCGGCGGGGCCACGTACACGTTCGCGGTGTCCCCGGTGGGCCGCCACCATCGCGCGCAGCTTGTGCGGCTCGCCAACCAGGCCATCGCCGCCGGCCCCCGCGGTGCCGCGTCCGAGGCCGCCGCCGCGCCCGCGCGTCGGAAGGTCGTGTGCAGCCAGTCCGGCGACTCGTGCATGGGCATCTACCTCCGCGCGGGGAAGATCGTCCTACGGCGCACGTACATCGAGCGCTACATGGCCCGCGATCGCCTGTGCGTGCGCTACCCGGACCGCTCGCGCGCGTGCCGGGTCGCTCCGCTGCGGCGTGCCGGGGGAGCCTGGGAGGCCCTCGCCGTGTTCCCCCGCCGAGGGCCCGGCACGTACGTGGTGGTGGGCATCCCGGCGGCCCGCATCACGGTGACTTGACCCCGGGCGCGCGATCCACTTGATTGCGCGCCATGAAACTCTTCACCCGATCCGAGGCATGCTCCAACGCCGACCACGTGCTCTTGGAGTGGACCGGCGCGCCGTACGACGTCGAGGTACTCACCCGCGCCGAGCAGGACGGGGACGGCTACGGGGCCGTCAACCCGGCGCGGACCGTGCCCGCGCTGGTGGACGGCGACACGCTGGTGGTCCAGAACGCCGCAGTCATGAGCTACATCGCCGACTCGTACCCCGCCGCGGGGTTCTGGGGCGATGGATCACCCGCAGACCGCGCCCGCGTGGTGCAATGGATCGCGTACGCCAACTCCGACGTGCATCCGGCGTACGGGCCCCTGTTCTCGCCGGGCGCGTTCGCGGGCGAGGAGCGGGCCGGGGAGCTGGCCGCTCACGCGCGGGAGCGCATCCGCGGCATCTACGCCAAGGCCGACGCGCGCTTGGCCGAGAGCACCTGGCTGGCCGGGGACTTCCGCAGCGGCGGGGACGCATACCTGTGGATCACGCTGACGTGGGCCGAGAAGTTCGGCGTAGACCTGTCCGGATACCCGCACCTGTGCGCCTTCAAGGAACGCATGGACGCCGACGCGGGCGTGCGGGCCGTGCTGCGCGCGGTCGCCGCCGCGTCCTGACCTGGGCCGGACTCACCGCGTTGCACCGGCCGCCCGGCCCTGTGAGGGTACGGGCATGACCGACGACGAGATCGGGCGCCTGTACGCCCTCCTGCGGGTGCCCAGCGTCAGCGCGCTGCCCCGGCACGCCGACGACATGCTGCGCGCCGCCCACCTGGTGGCCGACGAGATCCGCCTGGCCGGGGGTGCCGCGGACGTGCGCACGTCGACCGCGCGCCCGCTCGTGGTGGGTGACGTGCCCGCCTCGACGGGGGCCGGGGTGCCCCGCGTGATCATCTACGGCCACTACGACGTGCAGCCCGTCGGCGACGTCGCGCTGTGGCACAGCGATCCGTTCGAGCCCGTCGTGCGCGACGGCAACCTGTACGCCCGCGGCGCCAGCGACGACAAGGGCAACCTGTTCATGCTGCTGGTCGCCGTACAGCGTCTGGCGGCCGAGGGGCGGCTGCCCGTCAACGTGACCTTCCTGGTGGACGGGGAGGAGGAGGTCAGCGGCACGTCTGCGCTCGACTGGGTGCGCGACGAGGCCCCGGACGCCGTCGCGTCGATCATCTTCGACACGGCCATGGCGGCCCCGCAGTACCCCGTGGTGTGCTCGGGCCTGCGCGGCCTCATCTACCGCCGAGTACGCGTCCGCACGGCGGAGGGCGATGCCCACAGCGGCATCTACGGTGGAGCGGCCCTCAACGCGGCCCACGCGCTGGTTCAGATCCTCGAGGCCATCCGTCCCCACGACGGGCGGCTGCACCCCGACCTGTACGCGGGCCTCGCGGAGGCCACGCCCGACGAGACGCGGGCGTGGGGCACGCTGCCGACCGGCGCCGACTTGCTGGCCGGGCAGGGCCTGGTGCGGGCCGACCCGGCCGCCGCCCGCGAGTTCTATGCCCGCACGCTGGCCGAGCCGTCGCTCGACGTGCACGCCCTCCACTGCGGCGAGCCCGACGCGGTCAAGACCAACCTGCCGTCCCGCGCGTCGGCGACGCTGTCGGTGCGCCTCGCCCCGGGCCAGGACCACGTCGCCATCGGGGCGGCGCTCGAGCGCATCATCCACTCGGCCGCGCCCGAGGGCGCCAGCGTCGAGGTGGAGGAGCTGTCGCACGCCGAGGCCACGCTGATCGACCCCGCCACCCCGGCATTGGAGGCCACCCGCGACGCCATCGCGCGCTCCACGGGCTGGCCCTGCGTGCCCCTGCGCGTCGGGGGCTCCATCCCGGTGGCCGCGACGTTCGCGCAGCGCGGCATTCCCCCGGTCCTCACGGGCTTCGGGCTGCCCGACGACCAGATCCACGCGCCCAACGAGCGCCTGCGCGAGGCTCACCTGGAGATCGGGGCGGTCGCCGCGATGGAGATCCTCACGGCCCTGGGTGGCCCTGCGTGAGCACGCACGCGCCGTTTCCGCGCGAGTCCGGCGCCGACGGCAGCTGGCAGCGCCAGCGGTCGGCGTTCCGCGAGTGGGTGCGGGCGGACGGCTCCACCCCGTTCGCGCCTGAGGCGGGCCGTTACCACCTCTACGTGTCGCTGGCGTGCCCGTGGGCCCACCGCACGGTGATCATGCGGGCGCTGCGAGGCCTCGAGGACGCCGTCAGCATGACGGTCGTCGACCCCGAGCGCGACGAGCGCGGCTGGGCCATCCGCCCCGACCAGCCCGGGTGCACCGACGACCCGGTGAACGGGTTCGTGTTCCTCAGCGAGGCGTACGCGGCGTCGGACGCGTCGTGGGAGGGCCGGGTCAGCGTGCCCGTGCTGTGGGACACGGTGGAGGGGCGCATCGTCAACAACGAGTCCACCGACATCCTGCGCATGCTCGACGTGGAGTTCGCCGGCGTCGCCCGGCGACCGGAGCCGTCTTACTACCCGGACGACCTGGCGGCCGAGATGGAACCGCTGATGGACGACATCTACGAGCGGGTCAACAACGGCGTGTACCGCTGTGGTTTCGCCACCACGCAGGAGGCCTACGACGAGGCGTTCGCCGACGTGTTCGCGGGGCTCGACGCGCTCGACGAGCGCCTGGCGTCGCGGCGGTATCTGATGGGGGACCGGCTCACCGAGGCGGACTGGCGCCTGTTCACCACGCTCGTGCGGTTCGACCCCGTGTACGTCGGGCACTTCAAGTGCAACCTGCGGCGCATCGCGGACTACCCGAACCTGTCCGGCTACCTGCGCGAGCTGTACCAGGCGCCGGGTGTCGCGGAAACCGTCAGCCTCGACCACATCAAGCGCCACTACTACCGCACGCACGGCACCATCAACCCCACCCGGATCGTCCCGGACGGGCCCGCGCTCGACTGGGACCGCCCCCACGGGCGCGACGGCGCCGGCGGTTGACGCGATGGCCCCCGCGCCCGGCGCGCAGCCGGGCGGCGGGGGCCATGGCCATCAGGCGGCCAGCGCCGCGCGGGGGGCGCCGACCGACGCGACCACGTCGGCCAGCGTGGCGTCGAAGTCCTCGTGCGCCACCTGGCACGTGCCCGCGGCCTGGTGCCCGCCGCCGCCGTGGCGCAGCATGACGGCGCCGATGTCGGCGGGTGACGTGCGGTCCACGATGGACTTGCCCACGGCCAGCACCGTGTTCTGCCTGTCGCGGCCCCATATGACGTGGACGCTGACGCGCGCCTGCGGGAACAGGGCGTAGACCATGAAGCGGTTGCCGGCGTGGATGGTCTCCTCCTCGCGCAGGTCCACCACGACGACGTCGCCCTCCAGCCGGGAGCACCGCTTCAACTGCTCGATGAACCTGGGCTTGTGCTCCTGGAAGAGCTCCACGCGCTCGGCGACGTCCGGCAGGGCCAGGATGTCGTTCACGTCCTGGTGCTCGATGCAGTAGTCGATCAACTCCATCATCAGCTGGTAATTCGACACGCGGAACTCGCGGAAGCGGCCCAGCCCGGTGCGGGAGTCCATCAGGAAGTTGAGCAGCGTCCAGCCCTCGGGGTCGAGGATGTCGCCCATCTCGTACTGCGCGGAGTCGGCCTTGTCGACGGCCTCCATCAGCGCCGGGTTGACGGAGATCTCGGTGAACTGCTCCAGGTCGCCGTAGTACTCGTAGACCACCCGGGCGGCGGACGGCGCGGTGGGCAGCAGGACGTGGTTGGGATGGTGCCCGCCGACGCGCTCGGCCTCGGAGTGGTGATGGTCGAACACCAGGTGCGCCTCGGGCCGGTACGGCAGGTTGGTCAGGATGTCGCCGGGGCCGATCTCGACGGTGCCGTCCTGCACGTCCTTCGGGTGCACGAACAGTATGTCGTCGATCAGGTCGAGCTTGCGCAACAGGACGGCGCACACGAGGCCGTCGAAGTCGCTGCGGGTCACGAGCCGGTGCTTCACCGTGGTTCTCCGGGGTCGGGCGCGAAGGGGCGGGCCGCGGCGGCGGCCGTACCCTGTTTTTCGGCAGGTGAGGACCGGGGGTAAACCCCGCCGGGATGACTCCCCGGAGGCCGGCTCGCCCCCCGCTCCGACGCCCGCGGCGTGGGCGGGGACCCCGTGAGGCACGCGTCACCCCACGCGAACGAGTCCCACAGACGCTCGCCGCGGTCCTGCCGAACGGGCTGCCGGCGGCGGAGGCGTACGGGTGCCCGTGTCGCTGTTTCCGCTGGCCGGTTCGGTGGGGGTCCGGCGGCATCCACCCCGGCGGCGGCGGCGTGACGTCGCCGCCGACGCGTCCGTTGGTGGCCGGCGCTGACCGTCGCGGGTGCGCCACGCGACCGCCCCGCGCGCACGGGGCGGGTCGGGGCGAGCGCCGCGGTGGCGCTGATCGCGACGTGCGGGCCACACGGGACGCCGAGGAGCGTCGCCGCGACGCACGCCGCCGTCCGGCTGGCCGTCGCCATTCGGCCCCGACACCACGCAGGTGCGCGGCGTGCCGCCGCCGTCCGACCCGGCGCTGCCGGGCGAGAGGGCCTTCGGCCGGGCCGGGCGCCGGGCCCGCGTGCGGGGGCGACCGCGGACACCGCCGCGCCGGAACCCGCCTGACCGGCGGGGACGGGCCGCGTCGGAGCCGGCCCGCCCCCGCCCCCGCCCGGTCACCGGGGCGTCAGCGCCACGCTGGCCTCGGCGGTGTGGGCCAGGAACGTCAGCGACTCCTGGTGGTACAGCCGGATGCCGTCGGCGTCGTGCGACAGGTATCCGATGGAGAGGTCCTGGCCCAGGTGCAGGGCGTAGTCGCCCCCCCGGGTGGACACCAGGAGCGCGCCGGTCAGGGCGGGCGCCCACACGATGTCGCCGTCGAGGATGCGCGCGACGTGGTCGCGAACGGGGTAGCCGTGGTCGGTCGTTTCCGATACCTCGGTGTAGAGGTCGGCCGACAACAGCAGGCTGTAGGGGCCGTCGACACCTGCCAGGCGCAGCGCGCTGAGGGCCTGCGACACCGAATCGGGCAGTTCGCGGACGTCCTCGGGTAGCGGCAGCGGCTCATTGGAGCTGGACGGCGCGATGCCCGTGATGCCCGCGGCGGCGGCGCCGTGCAGGATGGCTCGGTCCTCGGCCAGCGCGATGGCCTGCGCGGCGTCCTTCACGGGCTGCCAGTCCGAGTCGCGCGAGCCGCGCTCCACGTCGTCCACGGCGGCGCGGCTGACCGTGAACGGGGCTCGCAGCTCCACCACCGGCTGCGCCTCGCGGCGGCGGGCGATGACGCCGCCCGACTCCTCCAGGGGCTGCAGGTGTCCCGTGCCGACGGCCGCAAGCTCGGGCCCCTCGGGGCCGCAGACGTCCACGACCCGGCGCCCGGCGATCCAGCGGGCGAACGTGCGGCGGGCCTCCTCCTCGATCTCGGCCCACGCGGCGTCCGAGATGGGGGCCAGCTCGCGGTGCAGGTTGTTCACGGTGGGGAGCTCCTTCCCAGGTTTCCGATGCCGAGCGAGCCGTCGGCGGGCGGCGGAGGCGCGGGCGCGTCCGCGGGCGCAGAGCGGGGCGCGAACGCGCCGGGGTCGTCGAGGAACGCCCACGGGGGCACGAAGAACAGGCACCCGGTGACGGCCGTCGAGAAGTCGAGGATGCGATCGTGGTTGCCGGCGGGCACGCCGACGAACATGTTTCGCAGCATCCGCTCGGTCACGGCCGGGTCGGACGCGTAGCCGATGAAGTACGTGCCGAACTCGGCGTCGCCCACGCGCCCGAACGGCAGGTTGGCCCGCACGATCTGGAGCTCGTTGCCATCCTCGTCCTCGATGACGTTGAGCGCGACGTGCGAGTTCGACGGCTTCACGTCGTCGGGCAGTTCGACGTCGCTGAGCTTCGTCCGCCCGATCGCGCGCTCCTGTGCCTCCACCGGCAGCGCGTCCCACGCCGTGATGTCGTGCAGGTACTTCTGGACGATCACGTAGCTGGACCCGGTCCAGCGGGTGCCGTCGTCCACGAGGGCCGCGGCGACGGCCGCGGGCTGCGGTGTGGGGTTCTCGGTGCCGTCGACGAAGCCCAGCAGGTCGCGGTTGTCCCAGTAGCGGAACGCGTGCACCTCGTCGGCCACGTCGGTGTGGGACCCGAGTTCCCGCATCAGCAGGTGCGCCAGCTCGAAGCACGCGTCGGGGCGCGCCGCCCGGATGTGTAACAGGACGTCTCCAGGCGTGGACACCGCGGTGTGGCGCGCGCCCGCCACCCGCGCGAACGGGTGAAGGCCGGGCGGGCGCGGCTCGGCGTACATGCGGTCCCACAGGCCGGCGCCGACGCCCACCACGCAGCTCAGCCCGAGCTCGGGCGTCCGGAAGCCGACCGCCCGCACCAGCCCTGAAACGCCGGCCAGGGCGTCGCGCGTCGCATCCTCGTGGCCGTCGCGGACCGTCAGGGTCATGAAGATCGCCGCCCGCGCGGGCGGCGCCAGCACGTCCTGCGCCAGATCCTGCGGTGTGCCGCCCACGTCACCTCCTCCGGCCCGGTCCGTCCCGGGCGTCCGGGCGAGCCTACCGCCGCGCGGATGGCAGCGACCAACGTCACCGTCACCCGCGCCGGGCTGTCACGGCGGCGTAGCGGGCGGCGGGCGTAGGCTCAGGGTGCCGGGGCGGGTGCCCCGGCGCCGCGACCCCGCGGTGCGCTCCGGGGCGCCGGCGTTCTGCGTGCACCGAGAAGAGGAGTCTGATGGCGGAGCAGCTGTGGGGTGGCGAGACCACCAAGGCGGTCGAGAACTTCCCGGTATCCGGCGAGCGGGTGCCGCTTCCCGTGATCCACTGGCTGGGGCGCATCAAGGGCGCTGCGGCCCGCGTCAACGCGGACCTCGGCCAGCTCGACGCCGATGTCGCCAAGCGCATCGCCGACGCCGCCGACAAGGTCGCGGGCGGCCAGTACGACGACCAGTTCCCGATCGACGTGTTCCAGACGGGCTCGGGCACGTCGTCGAACATGAACACCAACGAGGTGCTCGCCAACATCGCGGGCGAGGGCACGCACCCCAACGACCACGTGAACATGGGGCAGAGCTCCAACGACGTGTTCCCCTCGGCCGTGCACCTGGCCGCGCTCGAGCAGACCACGAAGAACCTGCTGCCCGCGCTGGACACGCTGGCCCAGGCCCTCGAGGCCAAGGCCGGCGAGTTCAAGGACATCGTGAAGTCCGGCCGCACGCACCTGATGGATGCCGTGCCGGTGACGCTCGGCCAGGAGTTTGCGGGGTACGCCGCGCAGATCCGCCAGGGCGAGGCCCGCGTGAAGGACACGCTGCCGCGCCTTTCGCAGATCCCGCTGGGGGGCACCGCCACGGGCACGGGTCTCAACAGCCACAGGGACTTCGCCGCCAAGGTGCGTGAGACGCTCACGAAGGACACGGGCCTGGAGATCAACGCCCCGGCCCACCCGTTCGAGGCGCAGGGCAACCGCGACGGCCTGGTGGAGGCGTCGGGCGCGCTGAAGGTCATCGCGGTCTCGCTGACGAAGATCGCCAACGACCTGGCGTTCATGGGCTCCGGCCCGCGCGTCGGCATCGGCGAGCTGTTCCTGCCCGAGCTGCAGAAGGGCTCGTCGATCATGCCGGGCAAGGTCAACCCGGTTATCCCCGAGGTGTGCCTGCAGGTGGCCGCCCAGGTCATCGGCAACGACACGGCCATCACGATCGGGGGCATGCAGGGGCAGTTCGAGCTGAACGTGCGCATCCCCTTGATGGCGCGCAACCTGCTGCAGTCGATCCATCTGCTGACCAGCGCGTGCACGATGCTGGCCGACAAGTGCGTGTCGGGCCTCGAGGCGAACCTCGCGGGCTGCGAGGCGAGCGCCGAAGGCACGCTGGCGACAGCGACGGCCCTGAACCCGTACATCGGGTACGACAAGGCCGGCGAGATCGTCAAGGAGGCCACCAAGAGCGGCCGTCCGCTGCGCGAGGTCGCCCGCGAGAAGGGCGTCGACGAGGACACCCTGAACAAGGCCCTGAACCTGCGCGAGATCGCCGCCGGTTCGGGTTTCGCCGAGTAGCACCCGGCGTCGGCGGGTTGGGGGCCGCCCCGTCAGGGCGGCCCCCAACCGGGCTATCGGATGCGGCGGGACGGCGTGAACACCGCCAGCGTCTTGTCGGGGCGCCTCAGCACCAGGACCAGCCGGGCGCCGCGGGGCGGTGTCGTGGAGAAGCGAACCGTGACCGCGGTGTTCGGCAACGTGGCGGCCCTGCCGTTGACGACGGCGGCCCCGTAGTACCGCTTGGCGAGCACGCGGGTGCCCAGGCGGCTGCCCGCCTGCATCGGCACGCGCGTGCCTGCCTTGGTCTCCACGTACGCGATCACGCGTCCGGCGACGAGGCCCTTGACGGCGAACGTCAGCGTGGTGCCGCCGAGGCGGGGCGCGCGCGTGTACGCGCCGTTGCGCGGGCGGATGCGGCCGATGACGCCGTTCTCCGCGTCGGAGAACCAGACACCGCCGTCGGCACCCGTCGTGACCGCGACGGGGCGGCTGTCCTTGCCGGGCAAGCGGTGGTAGGTGACGGAACCCGCGGTGGTGATCTGCCCGAGCGAGCCGTCGGGGGACGTGAACCACAGGTCGCCGTCGGGGCCGGCGGTGATGGCGTTGACGGTGCCGTTCTTGACCCGGTGGAGCTTCACCGCCCCCGCGGGGGTGATGCGTCCGACGCGGCCCTCGGCGCTGAACCAGACGTTGCCGTCCGGAGCCGCGGTGATCCCGCGCAGGTCCTTCGCCGCGACGCGGTACTCCGTGATCGTGCCGGCCGGAGTGATCCGTGCCACCTTGCCGGCGTGCTGCTCGGTGAACCACAAGTTGCCGTCGGGACCCGCGGCGATCCGGTTCGGAGCGCTCCCCGGGGTGGGCACCGGGAACTCGGTGACGGCGCCGGCGGGCGTGATCCTTCCGATCCTGTTGGCGTTCACTTCGGTAAACCACAGGTTCCCGTCGGGACCGCTGGCGATGTCGTTCGGGTTGCTTCCCGGGGTGGTCAGGGGAAACGTGCTCAGGGCTCCGGCGGGGGTGACGCGTCCGACGGCCCCCCGGGAGTCGGCGAACCACACGTTGCCGTCGGGGCCGACGGCGACGGCCGCGGGGACGCTCCCGTCACCGGCCGGGAACGACCCGGCGATGCGGCCGGCGGGGGAGATGCTCCCGATCCTGCCGGTTTGGTCCGCGAACCAGACGTTGCCGCCGGGGCCCGCGGCGAGGCCGTACGGTGAGCCGTCGACGCGGTACGTCGAGGCGGTGAAGGCCTGCGCCGTCGCCGCGGCGACTCCGCCGGCGGCCGTCAGGGCGCCGAGGGCTGCCATTGTGCGGTTGGCGCGGGGAAGGCGGGCGTGCAAGTGGACCCCCAGTGAGGTTCGTCGTGATCGGTGGCGCCTATTCGGCCGCCGCCACGGGAACTTGAGCGCGGGGGCGCCCGGAATTCGGGAGCGGCGGGTTTCGGCGAACGGCGGGGGCGGCGGTCGCCCGCCGCGGCGGGCGCGCGGGTGCCCTGGCGGGTGCGCGTGACGATGAGGCTGCGCGTGCCGGTCTGCCCGGGTGCGCGCGAGGAGGCATCGGGCCACCTGGGCCTTGATGCGCGGTCGGGTCCGTCGAGCCCCGGACGGCGGGCTCTGGCAGACTCGCCCGATGCCCGACCCCGCCGCGCCCCTCGGGGATGCCTCCGCGCCCACCACCCGGGCGTTCTGGCGGGCGCTTCCCGGCCCGGCGAAATGGCTGCTGAGCACCGTCGTGTTAGGGAGCCTGGGCCGCGGGCTCGTGTTCGCGTTTACGGCCATCTACCTGCACGAGGTCCGCGGCATGGCCCTCGACACCGTCGGCCTGTTGGTCGGGGGCGCGGGCGTCGCGGCGGTCGCCGCGGCGGCGTGGGGCGGGCCGCTGATCGACCACCGGGGCGCGCGGGCCGCGCTGATCGCGTGCTACGTCGCGGCCGTCGCCGGCGACGCGTTGCTGGCGTTCGTGTCGACGCCCGCGGCGGCCGCGGGTGCGTTTGCGCTGGTGGGGACGTCGTTCGGCCTGGCGTGGCCGGGGCAGAACGCGATGGCCTCGTCGCTGGTGTCGGGGGGCCTGCGCCAGCAGTACTTCGGCGTCAACTTCGCGCTGGTCAACCTGGGCATCGGCGCGGGCGGCCTGCTGGCGGGGCTGTTCGTCGACCCGCACCGCCTCTGGACGTTTCAGGCCCTGTTCCTCGTTGACGCCGCGCTGCTGGCCCTGCCGCTGGTGGTGCTTCTGGGACCGCTGCGCGCCCACCCGGGGCGGCATGCTCCGGACGACGGCGCCGGCGCGCCGGTGGCGGCGGGAGGATACCGGGCCGTGTGGGGCCACCGCGCCATGCGCTGGTACCTGGTCGGAGCCCTCGCCATCTCCCTGATCGGGTACGGCCAGTTCGAGGTGGGCATGCCCGCGTTCGCCCGCGGAGTCAGCGAGATCTCGCCGCTCGCCCTTGGCCTCGCGTTCGGGTTCAACACGGGGATCATCGTGGTGGCCCAGTTCGCGGTGATGCGGTGCATCGACGGGCGACGCCGCACGCGGGTGCTGGCGCTGTCCGGCGCCGTCTGGGCCGTCGCGTGGCTGGGCTTCGGCGCGACGGGGCTCGCCCCCGGGGGAATCGCGGCCGCGGCGGGCGTGTGCGCCGCCCTCACGCTGTTCGGGCTCGGGGAGACGCTGATGCAGCCCGCCAGCAGCGCCCTCGTCAACGAGCTCGCGCCCTCGCACCGGCGCGGGCGCTACAACGCGGCGGCCTCGGGTGCATTCCAGTCGGGGGCGATCCTCGCACCGCTGGGAAGCGGGGCGTTGCTCCACGCCGGCCTGCCCGCGGTGTTCATCGCGGTGCTCGTGGCCCTGTGCGGGGCCATCGTTGTGGCGTTCCTGCGGATGGAACGGCTCGTCACGCCCCGCGAGAACGGCGTGGGTGACGATCCGGGGAGCTCGCCGACATGAGAGCCCGCTCACCCAGGCCTCACGGCGGGCTTATCCGCGGGACGTAGCGTGCGGGCCGCCCACGAAATGCGAATGGAGGAGTGAGGCTGTGAGACGCACACCCGGGCTCGGGATCGGCGCGGCGACCGTGATGGCCCTCGGGGCGCTCGCGGCCATCTCGGCGGCTCCCGCCGTGGCCGACGGCGATCGTGTCTGCCGCGGCACGATGAACACCCCGCGGGTCGACGCCAACGTGCGCGTGCCGGCCGGCGCGACGTGCCGCATCACCGGCGGCAGCGTGGACGGCAACGTCGTGGTGGGTCGCAACGCCACAGTGGTGGTCGACCGCACGCGCATCGACGGGGACGTCCAGGGCACCCGCCACCGGCGCGTGGTGGTCCGCCGCGCCACGGTGGACGGCAACATCCAGCTGAAGTCCGGGCGCGGCGGCGTGGTGCAGGCCAACCGCGTGGACGGTGACATCCAGCTGTTCGGCAACCGCGGCCGCTTCGCGGTGATCGCCAACCGCGTCGACGGCAACCTGCAGTGCAAGAGCAACCGGCCGGCACCGGTGGGGCGCGGCAACGTGGTGGAGGGCGACAAGGAGAACCAGTGCCGCCGCATGTAGCCCGGCGGCGCTGAGATCGGGTCCCGCCGGCCCCCGGAGCCGGCGGGCTGCCGCCTACGCGGTGACGGCGGTCAGCCAGCCGTGGCGGTCGGGTTCCCGCCCGGTCTGGATGCGGCCCATCTCCTCGCGGATGCGCGTGGTGTGCGGGCCCACCTCTCCGCTGCCCACCGTGACGTCCTCACCGTCGAGGATCAGCGTCCCCACGGGCGACAGCACCGCGGCCGTGCCCGACAGGGCGATCTCGGCGCCGGGGCGGTTCGCCCAGTCGATGACCTCGTCGATGTGGAGGGTGCGCTCCTCGACGTGGTAGCCCAGGTCCGCGGCCAGCGACAGCACCGAGTCGCGCGTGACGCCGTGCAGGAACTCCGCGGTGAGCGCGGGGGTCACGACCCGCTCCGCGTCGATGAGCACGACGTTCGCGGCGCCCGTCTCCTCGACCCGGCCGCCGGGGCAGAACAGCACCTGGCTGGCGTTATGCGCGGCCTTGGCCCGCCCGATGGGGCCCAACGCCAACGCGTAATTGAGGCCCGACTTCACGGTGCCGAAGCCGGGCATCGTGCGGCCCTGGAGCGTCTCGATCTCGACGCGCAGCGCGCCGCCCGCGAAGTAGGCGCCGACGGGGCTGGCGAGGACGAACAGCAGCGCCTCGTTGGACGGCGACGCTGCCGCCCCGATGTTCGGCTGCACGCCCAGCAGCGTGGGCCTCAGGTACAGCGAGCCGGGTGCCTCGGGCACCGCGTCGAGGTTGGTGCGGACGGCCTCGACGATCATCTCGGTCAGCATCCGCTCGTCGGGGACGGGCAGGTGCAGCGGCGGGGCCGAACGCTGCATGCGGGCCACGTGGTCGGGCAGGCGGAAGATGCGGACGGTGCCGTCGCCGCCGCGGTGGGCCTTCAGGCCCTCGAAGATGGTGGACGCGTAGTGCAGGCAGTGGGAGGCCGGGTGCAGCGTCGTGTCGGCGACGGGGGCCACCTCCCACTCGCCCCAGCCGCCATCCACGCCCCAACGCGCCCGCGTCAGCCGGTCGGCGAACACCGTGCCGAACTGGGCCGTGGGGGACGAGGCGCTCTGGGACGTCGTGCTCATGCGGGGTCCTCGTGGTTGAGGGGCGTCCGTCGCCTCCGGATGTGACGGCGACGTATCCGTGCATTGTGCCGGGAGCCGCCGCGCGGCGCCAGACCCCCCGGGGCGCCGCACCGACCGGGGGCGCACTCGGGCGATGGGGCCCCGGGACCCGCGTGGCCCGCCGGCCGCCCCGCGTGGCCCGCCGACCCGCCCCCTGAGGCTCCATCGGCGTGCCCGGCGGCCGCCGGACGGTGGCCGCCGGCGCCGGAGGGGACCCACGCCCGACGTCGGCCACGGACCACCTCGTCGGTGGCCCAGACCGACGTCGCGCCCGACGTCACGCGCCCGTGGCGCCGCCGTGGGTCAGGCCCGGAAGACCTTGGTGAAGGTCACGATCTGCTCGTTGCCGGCGGCGTCGATGGCCGACACCGACACCCATCCGCTGCGGAGGCCCGCGCAAAAGAACGCGGTGGTGCTGACGGCCAGGGCACGCTCCAGCGTCCCTTGCGCACGCGAACCGTCTTCCAGCCGCGGGGGTCCGGGTCGCACGTGAGGCTGCCACTCGGCCTCCACGATGCGCACGGAGCCGGCGCCCGTCTGGATCCTGGGCCCGAGGGGCGGACTGCGCGGGAACCGCCCCGGCGGCGGCCCGCGGACGGCCCCAACCGGGGACGGGGTCACCGGCGCGTTCGGGTCGGCCCTCGGCGGGTTTAGCGGCGGCCGTCCGGGCAGGTGAGCCGCCGCACCGACGCGTGAGCGACCCGCGTCGCTGGCGGCCGCGCCTGTCCCGCCCCTCCGGCTAAGGTGCTCGCATGGACCTGAACCACGTGGCGCTGACGGTCCGTGACCGCGAGGTTGCCGCGGCGTTCTACGGCCGCCACTTCGGCCTCACCCGCCGCGTGCACGAGGACGCCCACCTGCTGATCCTCGGGGGTGACGGCGGCCATCTGCTTGCCCTCAGTGAGGGTGCGTCCCCGGCCACCGGTCTGCCGCGCACCAACCACTTCGGCTTCCGGGCGACGCCCGACGACGTGCGGGCCGCGCGGCGCGCGTTCGCCGCCGCGGGGGTGGAGGAGACGGAGTGGCAGGACGGCCACGGGTTCGTCCGCTGCCAGGTTCTCGACCCGGACGGGTACCGGGTCGAGGTCTACGGCATCGCCTGAGGGCGGCCGCGTCGGGGAAGGGGAGGGGCGTTCACCCGGCGCGTCGGAAGTAGACCTCGAAGCGGTTGCCGGACGGGTCGTCGAAGTACACCGCGCGGTAGTCCGGGCCGTACGGCATCGGCCGGGGGCCGTCGACGTTCGCGGCGCCGGCCCGGCGCGCGACGTCCGCGAGGCGGTCCACCTCCGCGGGATCCTCCACGAAGAACGCGATCCGTGTGGCGTTCGGCCGGTGCGCCGGGTCCTCGGTGATCGCCAGGTAGGCCGTGTCGGGGAACGGCGCGTCCGTGGCGAACACCCTCCACCCGCCGCCGTGGAACGTCACCGAGAGCCCCAGATCGGGCAGGAGGTTCTCGTAGAACGGCATCACGTCGTCGAACGACCGCACCCGGAGGTCGATATGCCCGAAGGGGTTGCGCGCGCCCATTCGACCCCAGGGTACCGCGGGTGTCGGGCCCTCGGGGGCCCGGCGGGCGCGCGCCGCGGCCGCGTCCGCGGACTTACGCGGTACCCGTCGCCACGGCGATCACGCGGTGGTACGTGCCGTCGTTGCGCGCCTCGACGCGGAGCCGACGTCCCTGATCAGAGGGGCGAGGTCCCCGACGCCGGGGGGCGCACGGGTGGCGTCGCCCAGGCACAGGAGCAGAGCCTCAGAGCCTCGGTGGCATCGCCATGGGGGATGGCATGACGGCGGTGCCATCCCCGGCGACCCGCCGCCTCAGGCCGCGACGGTCTCCTCGGCGGCGGCGCGCACCTCGGCGACCCACTCCCGGCCCACGTCGCCCACCAGCTCGTGCACGTTGGCCTTGGGCGTCACGAAGCGGGGCGGGTTGGGTAGCTGACCGAGGAGATCGGTGGAGACCAATACCTGTCCGTCCGTGCCGATGCCGGCCGCGATGCCGATGGTCGGGGCCTCGACGGCGTCGGTCGCCCGCCGCGCCACGACCGGGTCGACTGCCTCGATGACGATCGCGTAGCACCCGGCCCGGTCCAGGGCGACGGTGTCCGCCACGATGCGGTCGGCCTCCTCGTCGGTCTTGCCCAGGCGCTTGCGTTCGACGGCGGTCTGCGGCAGCAGGCCCACGTGGCCCATCACGGGGATGCCCGCCGCGAGGATCGCCCCGACCTGTGCAACGAGCGCGCCCTCCAGCTTCACGCTGTCGGCGCCGGCGGCCACCAGGGCCCGGGCAGTCTCGACGGCCTCCTCGGGCGTGCGGTACGTGTCGGCCGTCATGTCGCCCACCAGGTGCGTGCGCGTCACGCCGTGGCGCACCGCGCGGATGTGGTGGACCATCATCGCCATCGTCACGTCGCGGGTGGTGGGGTAGCCCAGTTCGACCTCGCCCAGGCTGTCGCCCACGAGGATCATGTCGAGGCCCGCACCGTCCAGCGCCAGCGCGGTGGGGTAGTCGTAGGCCGTGAGCATCGCCAGGCGGCGGACGCCTTTGGTGGCGCGGATCTGGTCCGCGGTCAGGCCGCCGCGGACGTCGGCGCCGGTGGACTCGCCGTTGCCGTACATGGTGGGGTTACCCCTCCTGCCATTCGGTGGGGACGGCGTCGCCCACCAACTGCACCTGGTGGTTCTGCGCGTCCACGTGGACGACGGTCGGCTCGTAGCCATCGAGCTCGGAGTCGAGGTACTGCGCGTAGCTGATGACGATGATGAGATCGCCGGGCTGCGCGAGGCGCGCGGCGGCCCCGTTCAGGCACATCGTGCCGCTGCCGCGGGCACCCTCGATGGTGTACGTCTCGAAGCGCGCGCCGTTGTTGATGTTGACGATATGCACCTGCTCGTACGGCCGGATGTCGGCCGCGTCCAGCAGGTCCGTGTCGATGGTGATGCTTCCCACGTAGTTCAGGTTCGCGTCGGTCACCGTGGCACGGTGGATCTTGCTCTTGATCATCGTGCGGGAAATCGGGGGCACGTCGGGTCTCCGGTGTCGGTGCTCGTTTAGTGGGATGCGCCCGGCGAGAGCGGGGCGTTGTCGATGAGGCGGGTGTGGCCCACGCGCGCGGCGACGCACAGCACGCCGTCGCGGTCGAGGGTCTTCATGGGCTGGAACGTGTCGGCGTCGACCAGGCGCACGTAGTCGACGGTGATGCCCTGCTGGGCGGCGAGCTCCGCGTGGGCCACGCGCTGCAGCGTGTCCGCGTCGCGCTCGCCGCCGGCCGCCGCGGCCCGGGCGGCCTCCAGGCCGCGCCACAGGGCCAGCGACCGGGTGCGCTCGTCGGGCGACAGGTACGCGTTGCGGCTGCTCATCGCCAGGCCGTCGGCCTCGCGGACGGTGGGTGCGACGACCATCTCGATCTCGTCCATGTGCAGGTCGCGCATCAGGCGACGCACGACGGCCACCTGCTGGGCGTCCTTCTGGCCGAACACCACGCGGTCGGGCCTGACCATCAGCAGCAGCTTGGCCACGACCGTCGCGACGCCGGCGAAGTGCGTGGGCCGGATCTGGCCCTCGAGGCCCTGCGACGGGCCGTCCACCATGACGGTGGTGGAGAACCCATCGGGGTAGATCTGGTCGGGTGTGGGGCAGAACACCAGCTCCGCGCCCGCGGCCGTCAGCTTCTCGACGTCGCCGCGCTCGTCGCGGGGGTACTTGGAGAGGTCCTCGTTGGCCGCGAACTGCGTCGGGTTGACGAAGATGCTCACCACGACGGCCGCGCCTCCCTCGGCGGCCCGGCGCACCAGCGACAGGTGGCCGTCGTGCAGCGCGCCCATCGTGGGCACGAAGCCGATCGTGCGTCCCTCGGCACGCAGCGCGGCGACCGCCCCCCGCAGGTCGGCGACGGTGCGGATGATGGGTGCACGCGTCGTGGGGTCGGTGGACGTGTTCAAGGCATTGCCTCCAGGGACTACCCGGTGGTGTGAGCCGTGCGCGTGGGGACCGTGGAGGCCCGACCCCTCCGATCCGTGCTCCTGCTCCGCAGCGTGCGGATGCCGGGCGTGGTGGTGAGGCTGCGGCCACTGTAACCCGGGTGTCACAGACTCGGCAAGCGCGGCCGCGTGAAGCGACGGAAAAGGCAGCCGGTTGTCCGGCCCCGGGGATACAGTCGACACCCATGGACGGTGCGCCCGACAACCGCGAGGCGGCCCTCGCCGGCTACACACGCGACCACATCGCCGGGTGCACGCGCTGCGCGCTGTGCGAGACGCGTACGCAGGTGGTTCCGGGCAACGGCGACCCGCACGCGCGCCTGATGTTCGTGGGCGAGGCCCCCGGGTACCACGAGGACCGCCAGGGCGTGCCGTTCTGCGGCGCCGCGGGCAGGCTGCTGGACGATCTGCTGGGCGGCATCGGCCTGACGCGCGCCGACGTGTTCGTCGCCAACGTCTTGAAGTGCCGGCCGCCGGGAAACCGAGACCCCCAGCCCCAGGAGATCGCCGAGTGCGAGCGCCACCTGTTCCGCCAGGTGTCGATCATCCGCCCGGCGATGATCTGCTCGCTGGGCAACTTCGCCACGAAGCTGCTGTCGGGACGCCCAGACGGCATCTCGCGCGTGCACGGCTGCGAGCTGCCCATCAGGGTCGCCGGCATCGACCTGCTGCTGTACCCCATCTACCACCCGGCCGCCGCCCTCTACGCGCCCGCGATGAAGCAGGTGCTGGCGGACGACGTGGCCCGCATCCCCGACCTGCTGGGGACCGTCGCGCCGTCCCGGCCCCCCGGGGCGGAACCCGGGTCCGATGCGGGACCCGCGCCGGACGGCCGCACGGTCCCGGGGGACGGACCGCCGTCCCCGCCGGCTCCCGACGAGCCACCGGCCCCGTCCGACCCCGGGCACACGCAGCTCGGCCTGTTTTGAGCCCACTCGACGTGCGCAGCGACGGCCCGTCCGACACCGGGCACGTGGGCGCGGCGCTGGCCCGGCTGCTGAGCCCCGGCGACGTCGTGGTGCTGGAGGGCGAGGTGGGGGCGGGTAAGACCACGCTGGTGCGGGCGGCGGCCCGCGAGCTCGGTGTCGCGGGCCCCGTCACCAGCCCCACGTTCACGCTGGCCAGGCGCTACCCGGGCCGGCACCCGCTGTTACACATCGACGCGTACCGGCTGGCGGGGACCGACGACGAGGAACTCGGCCTGCTGCTGGACGACGCCCACGACGCCGTCACGTTCATCGAGTGGCCCGGGGCCCTCGGCGCAGACGGCCCGACCCCGCGGATCGCGGTGACCATCGAGCATTCGGGGGGTGATCGCCGGTTGATACGGTTGGTCTCTCCGGCCCTCCGCGGAGACCTGGAACGCATCGGTGACGACCTTCGCTCTCGACACATCCACGCCGAGCCCCAGCCTGGCGCTGATCCGGGGTGACGTGGTCGTCGCCACGCTGCGCCTGGACGCGACGCCGCGGGCCGGTCGGCGGGTCATGATGGGGGCCCATGAGCTGTTCACCTCAAGCGGCGTGCCCGTGACCGACGTGGACCGGGTGGTCGTGGGCGTCGGCCCCGGCGCGTTCACCGGCGTGCGGGTCGGCATCTCCACCGCGCTCGGGTTGGCCCAGGCGCTCGGCTGCGAGGTGACCGGCGCCGTCTCGGCCGAGGCCGCGGCGCGGGGCATCGCGGCCGTTGCCCCGCCGGGGGCCGTGCTGGTGCCCGCGTCCGACGCCCGCCGGGGCGAGTTGTTCGCCGCCGCGTACAGGGCCGCGCCGGGCCGGGCTCTGGAGGAGCTGCTGGAGCCCTGCGCGATCGCCCCCGAGGCTCTGGGCGCGCGGGTCGCGGAGCTGTGTGAGGCCGCGGACGCCCCCGCGCTGGCCGCGGGCGACGGGGCCGCGGCGCTCGCGCCCCACCTGCCGGGCGGCGCGTCCGTTGCGCCGGAAGGATCCCCCGCGCACCTACTGGACGCCGTCCACCTGGTGGCGTGCGTCGACGCCGGGAACGGCGTCCCCGCCCGGCCCGTGTACGCCCGTCTGCCCGACGCCGAGGTCAACCGCCTGCGGGCCCTCGGGGCGGCGACGTGAGCCGCGGCCGAGCGCTGGCCTCGAACCGGCCCATCGCCATCCGCGACATGCGCGAGCGCGACGTGCGTCACGTCGAGCGCATCGAGCAGCGCGTGTCGCCCATCCCGTGGCCCCGGCACATGCTGAAGGCCGAGCTGGGCAGCGCCACCACCGTCGACCTGGTGGCCCTCGACGGTGCGGACGTGGCGGGCTACCTGCTGGCCTCGCGCTACGCGGACGTGTGGCACGTCCTGAACGTGGCGGTCGACGAGCCGTACCGCCGCCGGGGCATCGCCGGCGGCCTCATGAGCGCGCTCTTCGCCCGCACCGCCGCGCCCGGCCTGCTGGGCTACACGCTGGAGGTGCGGGTCTCGAACGCAGGGGCCATCGCGCTGTACGAGAAGCTGGGGTTCGTGTCGCGCGGGGTGCGGCCCCGCTACTACTCCGACAACGACGAGGACGCCCGCATCATGTGGCGCGAGCCGTTCGGCGAGACCGGCGCGGAGGTGGCACCGTGATCGGCGGGCCCGTCCTCGCCGTGGAGACGTCGTGCGACGAGAGCGCCGCCGCCGTCGTGCAGGGACGCGACGTGCGGTCGTCCGTCGTGGCGTCGCAGGCCGACCTGCACGCCCCATACGGCGGCGTCGTGCCCGAGGTCGCGGCCCGGCATCACCTGGGCACCATCAACGCCGTCATCGACGAGGCCCTCGAACGCGCGGGCGTCCGCGCGGACAACCTGGCCGCCGTGGCCGTCACGCAGCGCCCGGGGCTGATCGGCGCGCTGCTGGTGGGCGTGTCCACCGCACGCGCGTTCGCGTACGCGCGCGGACTCCCCATGGTGATGGTCGACCACCTGCACGGCCACATCGCGGCCGCGTGGCTCAACCCCGTCGCGCTCGACCCGCCGTTCGTCAGCCTGGTGGCGTCAGGGGGGCACACGCGCCTGGACCTGGTCCGCGACCTCGCGGCGCCGCAGCTGCTGGGCGAGACCATCGACGACGCGGCCGGCGAGGCGCTCGACAAGGGCGCGCGCCTGCTGGGCCTCGGCTACCCGGGGGGGCCCGCGCTGGAGCGCCTGGCCGAGGGGGGCGACCGGGCGGAGCACGCGTTCCCCGTGGCCCTCGGCGGCGCCGGCGTGCGCGACTTCTCGTTCGCCGGCGTGAAGACGTCGCTGCTGTACGCCGTGCGCGGGCGGGATCCGGGCGACGCCGAGCGCGCCGACCTCGCGGCGTCGTACCAGGAGGCCGTCGTACGACCCCTCGCCGAGCGGCTGGTGGCCGCCGCGCTCGAGCACGGCGTCCCGGCCGTGGCGCTGGGCGGCGGCGTGGCCGCCAACGGCCGTCTGCGCACGCTGGTGGCGGAGCGCGCGGCCGCCGCGGGTCTGCGCGTCGCCATCCCCGACCGGGCGCTGTGCACCGACAACGCCGCCATGATCGGGGCCGCCGCGCAGTTCCGGCCGCTCACCCCGTGGCCGGAGTTCGTGTCGTTCGACGCGGCGCCCGACGCCTCACCGGCGGGGGTGGGGGCGTGAGGTGGCGTCGCCCGCCCCTCGCGGGGGCGCTGGCCGCGGGCGCCGCGACGGTCGGGGCGCTGGCGTTCGGCGCGAACCCCGCCGGGCCGGGGGCGCCG
>JAGQUM010000006.1 GCA_020438485.1 Thermoleophilia bacterium
GGTGCCGCTCGGCCTCCTGGGCGGCCGCGCGCACGCCCTCCAGGGGCACGACGGCGAACAGCTCGCGCAGGATGTCGTCGCGGGCGCGGGGGGCGGCCGACAGGAACTGCGCGAACCGTCCCTGCGCCAGCAGGACGGCGCTCGTGAACGCCTCGAAGCTGATGCCGACGAGGCGCCGGATGCGCCCGTCGACGTCGTCGTCGAACGCTTCCCAGCCCGCGGCGGTCTGGCGCTCGAGGAGGCGGGCCGGTGCGGGGGCGTCGTCGCCGTAGCGGCGGGTCGCGCGCCACGTCTCGCCGCCGAGGCGGAACGTCAGCCGCACCTCGCCGTGCGTGTGGCCGAGCGTGAGCAGGTCCTTCACGGCGGTGGTCTCCGGCGTCCGCCCGTACAGCGCGAACGAGATCGCGTCGAGCAGCGACGTCTTGCCCGCGCCGGTGTCGCCCGCGATCACCACGAGCTCGTACGGGGTCCAGTCGATGTCGGCCCGGTCGTACGACCGGAACGCGACCATCTCGAGCCGCAGCGGCCTCACGCGCCGTCCCCCGCGGCCTCGGCGGCTTCCAGAGCCTGTGCGAACGCGCGGGCCTGCGCGTCGGGAAGGGCCCTGCCGCGCGCGGAGTACCACGCGGCGTACTGGTCCGCCACCGACGTTGCCGCGGCGTCCTCGTCCGCGCCCTCCTCCACGACGGCGGCGACCTGTGCATAGTGGGGCTCGACGCGCAGCGTGTCGGGCACCCGCTCCCGAACCTGGCGCACCAGGTCCAGGACGGGCTCGTCCAGGAGAACCTCGCACAGGTACCACCCGCCGGGGCGCTCGGCGGCGGCCTCCGCCAGCGACTCCAGGGGGGCGCGCAGCCGCACAAGGGGGCGGGCGGTGGTCAGCGGGATCTCGCGCACGGTCGTGTGGTCGCCGTCGACGTCGACGACGCACGCGGTCTTGGCATGGTTGTCCTCGCTGAAGTCGATGGGCATGGGGCTGCCCGCGTACCTGGCGGGGACGGCGACGCCGGGCACCGCCTGCGGGCGGTGGACGTGGCCCAGCGCGATGTAGTCGAGCCCGGACGGCATCGCATGGGGGGACACGGCGTACGTGATGCCCATGGTCATCTCCCGCTCGCCGCCGCCGCCGACGGCGCCGTCGACCATGGCGTGGGCCACGAGTACCGCCGCGCCCCCCTGCGCGGCCCGCCGCGAGACCAGCTCGCGCCCGTACGACTGCATCATGCTGCGGACGCCGTCGGCGTAGCCGCGCTTGGTGTCGGCGGCGGCCAGGCCGATCTCGTCCGCCACGGCGCGCGGGTCGGGCCACGGCATCAGCCCGGCGTGCAGGGGGCCCGCGTCGGTCTCCACGCTGACCACGCCCCGCTCTGCGGGCGCGATACGGCTCGCCAGGTGGATGCGCCGCTCGGCCAGATAGCGGGCCAGGGCGCCCCAGAGGCGCTCGTCGTCGTGGTTGCCCACGACGGCCAGCACGGGCGCGGCGCGGGCGAGTTCCTCCAGCGCGTTCAGGCAGTCGCCCAGCGGCTCGTAGTCGTTCACCCGGCGGTCCAGCAGGTCGCCCGCCACGAGCACGGCGTCGACCCGCTCGGACAGCGCGATCCGCGCCAGCTCGGCCAGGGTCGCCACCGCCTCGTCGCGACGGTCCAGGCCGTACAGGCGCTTGCCCAGGTGCCAGTCGCCGGTATGCAGCAGTCTCATGGCCGCCGGGAACTAGCCGAACTTGGCGAACGCCTCGGCGGCCTTCGCGTCGTCGGCCACCTCGCCCGCCGTCGTGGCCCACGGCGGGAACGGGATTTCGACGGTCAGCGGCGCCGGCACGCTGGGCTGGCTCACCATCACGCGGCCCTGCATCAGCAGCCGCGCGCGGGCGCGGGCGGCGGGGCTCAGCCAGCCGTACTCGCTGCGCTCGGCCTCGGCGGGGTCGAGCCGCCCGGAGATGCGCACGGCGGCGTTCTGGGTGACCTCGGGGGCCACGAGCGATGCCTGCTGCTGCGCGCCGACCAGGATGACCCCCAGCGACCGGCCGCGCTGGGCGATGTCGATGAGCGTGTCCTTGATGGGGCTGGACCCCTCGCGCGGCGCGTACTTGTTGAGCTCGTCCAGCACGACGAACTCGATCGGGTCGCGCTTGCCGGACTCCTTGGCGGCGAACGTCTGGGCCAACAGCGTGCCCACCACGAAGCGCTGGGCGAACTCGTGCAGGCGGGTGAGGTGGACCACCGCGACAGGCGGTTCGTTCTGTGCCGCGTCGCCCCGGGGGATGGGCATGGCGTCGGCGCGCACCAGGCCGCGCAGCCGGCCGGCGGCCGACTCGAGCCGGCGCGTGAACGCGCTGACCGTGCCGGGGGCCGCGTTGCCCAGCCAGGGCCGGGCCTGCGGACCGCGCACCCACTCCTCGTCGGTCAACAGCTCGACCAGCCAGTCGACGAGGTCGTCCAGGGTCTCGACGGGAGGCGACGCGAGCTCGCTGGGCATCCGCGCGTCGCGCGAGTCCGGGTGGCCCGGGACGGCGGCGGGCATGAACCCCACGGCCCCGGGGCGCCCCTGCACGGGCACGGCCCGACGCAGCAGCTCACCGCGCACGCGCTCCTCCACGAACGACAGCTGCGAGCGCATGTCGGCGGCGTCCGTGAAGCAGAACCGCAGCAGGCCCTCGACCACGAAGCGCCACGGCGTCCAGCCGAACACGCGGACGTCCTCCAGGCGCGATTCGCAGTCCGGCAGCGTCGCGGAGTCCTTACGTGGCGGCGCCCAGAAACCCACGTGGGGAAAACCGCCGGGGGAGGTCAGGCCGAGGGCGTTCCAGCGGGCGTTCAGCGCGTCGTGATCGTCGCGGGCCCGGTACGTGGCGTTGTCGCGGTCGATGTGGAGCAGGTCCTCGCCCTTGACGTTGAAGATCAGCACGCGGACGCGGCGGCGCATCTCGGGGTGCTCCAGCAGCAGGCGCACCAGGGCCAGCGCGGTGGACGTCTTCGTGGCGACCCCGCTGATGCCCGAGATGGACACATGGCCGCCCTTCGTTCCGTCCAGGAAGTCGAGGTCGAGCCGGATGGGCTCACCGTCGCGCCCCAGGCCCAGTGCGAGGGTGCGGCGCATGGTGTCCTCGTACAGCGCCTTCGCGCGCTCGGCGCCGCGTGCGGGGCGGACGTCGGAGCCCGGGTAGGGGGCGATCCAGCGCTCGGGATCCACGCGCACCACCTGCACGTCGGCCGTGCGTACCAGCTCACCGGGCAGCGTGCCCTGCGAGAAATGCACCGTGTCGGACGGCAACGATGTGCCCTCGATCTGCGCGTAGGCCTCGGTGACGATGCCGAACGTCGTGACGTCCCCGCCGGGGTCCGGCGTGGTGACCGCGACGAGGTCGTCGACCTGCACCGAGCGGCAGTCCGCGATGCCCACCTGGAACGACTGGCTGCTGGCGGCCTGGTGCCCCAGCACCACGCCCAGCGGGGCGTCGGCGGTGCTCACGCCACCACGCGCAGCGGCGCGCGGCCCGATGGGGCGTCGTCGAGCACCGCCGCGGCACACGCCACGCGCACGGCGCGGAAAGCCAGGCGCCGGTCTCCCAGACGGTGCCGCAGGCGCTGCTCCAGGGCCATGATGGGCTGCATGTTCTGCGGAGCACGGGCGTCACGGTGGGGCCGGCCCGCGTAGCGGGGAAGCGTGCATGCGGCCAGGTCGGCAAGTCGCTGCGCCGTGGCCAGGCCGAAGCCCTGCGACACCTCGCCCCTGACGATGCCGGCCCAACCCGCGTCGCCCACGTTGGGGAGACGCTGGTACCAGCCGAACCGGTCGTCGCCGATGGCGAACAGCGGCGTTCGCTGCCCGGCGCGCAGCGCGGTGACGACCCCGGCATGCTCGCCCTGCAGGTACATGGCGTGGTGGCTCTTGACCGCGCCGATCACGGGGTGCTTGGTCTCCCGCAGGAACGACAGCCGGCCGTCGAGCACCACCAGCCGGTCGCGGGCCGCCATGCGCTCGGCGATCGCCTGCTCGAGGTCGCGGCGAAAGCCGGCCACGCGCGCGGCCATCGACCCGGGGTCGCCGCTTCCCCCGGCGCGCACGTCCCATGAGAAGCCGCCCTGGGTGGGCAGGTGCAGGCACCGGCCGCCCTCGGTGAGCACCACCCGCTGCACCGCGATCTCCTCGACGCGGGCGCGTGCGCCGTCGGCCACCACGGCGCCGGCCCCCACGGCGAACGCGACGCCGAACACGGGCGCCGGGTCGTCGTGCGGCGTGACGTTCAGCCAGGCCTCCACCTGCTGGACGCCGTCGACGAACACCAGCTCCGGTGCGTCGCGCGGGGCGGGCGACAGGGGCTCCCACCGCACCGGCTCGACGTCCACGCGCACGTCCGTGACGTCGCCCTCGCGCGGGTCGAGCTGCGGTCCGTACGTGGGGTCGCTGACCTGGACGGCCATGGGGGCGCGCGTCGACACCAAACAAATGTACCCCCGGCAGCGGACGCGCCGCGCGGCACGGTCAGGACGCCAGGCGGGCGCCGCCGGGGACCGTCGCTGCGGTATCCACGAGGACCACCAGCGCGCGCACCACGTCGGGGTCCAGCTGGGAACCGGCACACCCGCGCAGCTCGGCCACGGCCTCCTCGTGGGACAGGGCCCGGCGGTATGAGCGCGTGGTCGTCATCGCGCTGAACGTGTCGCAGGCCGAGATGATGCGCGACTCCAGTGGGATGTCGCGCTCGGCCAGCCCGTCGGGGTAGCCGCGCCCGTCCCACCGCTCGTGCGACGACCGCACGACCTTGCCGATGGCGCTCATGACGCCGCCCATGCGGTCGAGCAACTGCTGCCCCTCGACGGTGTGCGTCCTGACGATCGCCCACTCGTGCTCGTCGAGCGGGCCCTCCTTTCGGATGATCGACTTGGGGATGGCGACCTTGCCGACGTCGTGCAGCAGCGCGCCGAACTCCACGTTGCGGCGCGCGTGGTGGTCGAGGCCGAGGGCATCGGCCACGGCCAGCGACAGCTCCAGCACCTCGCGTGAGTGCTGACCCGTGTATGCATCGTCGGCCTCCACCATGTCGCCCAGCACCATGGCGGTTCCCCGGTACGCGGTGTTGAGCTCGCCGAGCTGTTCCAGCCGGCGACGCCGCTCGGACGCGAACACGTGCATCAGCAACACCATGGGCAGCAGCAACAGCAGGTGCAGGGGATGGTCGCTCACCGCGTACGCCGCCACGAGACCGGCGGCGGACAACGCGACGTCCACCCCGTACACCCAGGCCGCCTCGCCGAGTTGCTCGGCCAGCGTCGCGCCGCGCACGAGGAACTCGCGCAACGAGGAACCCAGCAGGTCGCACGCGATCTGCGCGGCCATTGCCGCCATCAGCGCCCACCACGCGGTGTCGGCAGGGCGGAGGTCCCCCCACAGCGCCAGCACCACCGCGGGGCCCAGCGCGAAGAACGCGTTCGCCGGGGCGGTGGCGAGGCGCGACGCCCGCACGGTGCCGCGGGCGATCCCCGGGACGAGGCCCGCGACGAGCGCCAGCGCGGTCAGCGCCGGCACCATCGGCAGCGGCACCAGGAACAGCACCGGCACGAACACCAGCGCGATGGGCACGGTGTAGCCGCTGGGCACGGCGAAACGGACCTGGGAGGCCAGCACCAGGCCGCCGAACGCCACGAGCACGTTGAGCCAGCGGAACTCCCGGTCCCACGGCAGGAGCCACCACGCGAGGCCCGCGGCCAGGACGAACAGCGTGCCGGCGACGAGCTCGGCCCGCCACTCGGCCCGGGACAGGGCGGACGCGTCGCGTTGCAGCGCGCTCGCGATGAGCGCTTCGGGCGAATCCGCTGGGAACAAACTTCCAGGCGAGCCGTCGGGATCGGCCGGATCGCGCTGGCTTGGCGGTTTAGTGAGGTCTCGGCGGGCCATTCCCGCACCGATGCTAGCGCGGAGCCCCTGACGGTCGATAACGGGCGGGAACAGAGCCCCGGCCGGTGCCCACCGAAGGGCCGGGGGTGACGCAGGGAAGCGAGCCAATGAGGACCTCACGCTTGATGATGGCCGTCGGCTGCGCGTGCTTGGCGGCGGCCCCGGCCGCCCACGCCGCGTGCGCGGACCAGCCTTTCGACACGGTGTTCGCCGGCTACGGCGACACGGGCCTGTACGCGCCCATCGCGGGCGGGGACTTCGAGTCCGGGGCGGCGGGCTGGACGCTGACCGGCGACGCGCGCGTCGCCGCCGATCCCGTCAACCACCTGGGGCGCGGCGCCGACGCCTTCGCCCTGCAACTGGGACCCGGCGCGGTGGCCAGGACGCCGCCGTTCTGCATGACCAAGGACTTCCGCACGGCCCGCATGTTCGCCCGCGCGCTGTCGGGCGTGCGGGGCAAGGGCCTGCGCGTGGAGTTCGTGTATCCCAACGGCGTCGTGGCGGCGGCCTCCGTGCCGGCCACGCCCGGGTGGCAGGTGAGCCCGCTGCTGCGCACCGGCGTGGCCCGCGCCGGGCTGACGCGCGGTCGGGAAACCGTCGCGTTCGCCCGCATCACCGCGGTGTCGGGCACGTGGCAGATCGACGACGTGTACGTCGATCCCCGCATGCGCTGAACCCCGGAACCCCGCCGTGGCGGGGCACCGAGACGGTCGTCGCCGGCGCGCGTCCCCGTCGCCCCCGGCTCCTCGCGGCGCCGCCGACGGGAATCCGCAGCGTTCACCACGGGCGGCGTCCCGGCGCCATGCGCGAGCGGCCCGTGGCGACGGACACGCTCCGGAGCCCGGCGGGGGCGGGGCGGCCGGCGCGGGGTAGGCGCCCCTCGCCGTGGAGACGGTTCCATCGCGGGAGTCCAGGTCCGGATCCAGCACCGTGCACCCCGCGAGAGCCGGTGGCTCTCGGCGGTTCCCGGCGTCGCCGTGCCTGCTCAACCCCACCAGGTGCGCCCGAGGCGTCCGCCGAGATCCGCATCCGCCCGCTGCAGGCGGGCGTGCAGGTCGACGACGTCCCCGTGGGTCCCCGCATGCGCCGATCGCCGAGGGTGCGGACCCGGGCGCGCGGCGCGCCCCTGACGGTTGTGGCAATCTGACGGCGCGTGCGGGCGTGTGGAGTCGCTCGTCTCAAGTGCCCGGGGAGGCGTGGTGTCGAAGAACATGATGGCGGCCATCGGGGCCTGCGTGGTCGTGCTGATCGGCGTCTTGGTGGGCGTGCAGCTGCTGGGCAAGGACGACGGCGGCGATCTGAAGGGCGTCGGCGACGTGGAGAAGCTGCTGGACGGCGTCCCGCAGGCCGACAACGTGCTGGGCGACCCCAAGGCCCCAGTCACCGTGCGCGAGTACATCGACTACAAGTGCCCGGTCTGCGCGGCGGCGTCGCAGGGTGTGGTGCCCCAGATCATCGATCAGTACGTGCGCGACGGGAAGGTGAAGCTGGAGCTGCGGCCCATCGCGTTCATCGGCCCCGACTCCGAGGTGGGCGCGCTGGCGGCTCTGGCCGCTGCGAGGCAGAACAAGATGTGGCAGTTCACCGAGGTGTTGCTGCGCAACCAGAAGGCCGAGTCTGAGGAGTGGATCACGGAGGGGGTCGTGACCGACACCGCCAAGGCGGTGGGCCTCGACGAGCAGCGGTTCACCACGGACTTCAAGGGCAACGCGATCATCGCGCCGTTCACGCGCAACCGGAACGCGTTCCAGACCGACGTGCCCGAGGCCGCCACACCCGGTTGGGTCGTGATCGCCCCCAACGGCACGCGCAAGAGCCTGACGGGCGCCGCCCCCCAGCCCCTGCTGGACGCGATCGCGGCGGCGGTCCCCGCGGGCTAGAGACGATCCGGGGTGCCCGCCGCGAATCGGCGGGCACCCGGGCCGGGCTCCCTAGACTGCGCGGCGATGAGCCAGCGCCGCCTCGTCATCCTCGCCACCGTGGTCGCCGCGGCCCTCGTCGTCGGGCTCGTGGCGTTCCGCGCGTTGACGCGCAAGGAGGCCCCGACCAGCATCTCCCAGTTCCAGGGAGGCGCCGAGGTGGCCTCGACGTTCGCCGGCATCCCCCAGGACGGCACCGTGCTGGGCGACCCGGCGGCCCCGGTGACCATCGACGAGTACGTCGATCTGAAGTGCCCGCACTGTGCGGACGCCGCCGAGAACGTCGTGCCGACCCTCGTCACCGCGTACGTGCGCCCCGGCAGGGTACGCCTGCGGTTGCGGCCCCTCGCGTTCCTCGCCGCTGACTCGCGCTCCGGTGCGTGGGCGGCGTCCGCGGCGGCCCGGCAGGGGAAGATGTGGCAGTTCGCCGACGTCGTGCTGCGCAACCAGGGCGACGAGGCGGCCCGCTGGCTCACCCCGACGTACATCGCGCACGCGGCCGAGGTGGCGGGCGTGGATCCCCGCCGCCTGGAGCGCGACATGGCCCGGCCCGCGGTGCGCGCGCGGCTGCTGGCCGACCAGCGCGAGGCCGAGCTGGTGGAGGCCCGCACCACCCCGTTCTGGGTCGTGCGCGGTCCGGGTGGTGTGCGCACCGTCAGCGGCGCGCAGATCGACCCGCTGCTCGCCGCCATCGGCGAGGTGTCGCCCGCGGGCTGAGGTCGCGAGCCGCAAGCGCCACGGCGACCCGGCGGCGGCACACTCACGCGCAACCGTCACGGTGCGGCGAGGCCCGGGATCTCCGTTCGTGCCGGTCGTCGGCTCGGGCCATGGCACCACCATCGTCCCGAACCTCGCGCGTGTCGCACGCGGTTCCGGCTCGCCACGCTGCTCGCGAGGCCCCCGACCCGCGGCACCTAGCGCTGATCGAGCAGGCCGGCGTCCAGGGCGTGGCGCACCATCGCGGCGCGCGACTCGGCACGTAGCTTGGACATGACGTGCGCCCGGTGGCTCTCGACCGTGCGCACGCTGACCACCAGCTCCCGCGCGATCTCCTGGTTCGTGTAGCCCAGCGCCAGCAGCCGCAGCACCTCACGCTCGCGGGGCGAGAGGTCGTCCACCGGCCCGGACGGTGTGGCGGGCTGCGCCAGTTTCGCGCCGAGGCTCGGGTGCAGGTAGCGCTCGCCCGCGGCCACCGCGCGCAGCGCCCGCACCAGCTCCTCGTCGGCGGCAGTCTTCACCAGGTAGCCGTCCGCGCCCGCGGCGAACGCCCGGCGTATGTCATCGGCCTCGTCGTGCATCGACAGCACCAGGATCCGCACCCCGGGCCGGCGCTCCTTCAGGCGCGCTGCGCCCTCCAGCCCGCCCATGCCGGGCATCTGGATGTCCAGCATCACGACGTCCGGCGCCGTGCGATCGATGCCGCGCAACGCGTCCTCGGCCGTGGGCGCCTCGCCCACGAACGCGAGGTCCGGCTGCTGCTCGAGCATCAGGCGCAGGCCCGTGCGCAGCACGCTGTGGTCGTCGACGACAAGCACCCGGACGGCGTGGCTCACGGCTTCAGCCCGACGTCCACGATCACCGTCGCCCCCTCGCCCGGGGCACTCTCGATGCGCAGCGAGCCGCCCAGGATCTCGACCCGCTCGCCCATGCCGCGTAGGCCCAGCCGGTTCGTGTGTGCGCTCGGATCGAAGCCATGACCGTCATCTTCTACCACCGCCCGCACGTGTGCATCGTTCCGGGTGACCAGAACGCTGGCCCGGGCGGCGCCGGAATGCCGCACCACGTTCGTCAGGGCCTCCTGCACGACGCGCAGCAGGCCCACCTGCAGGGCGTCCGGCAGGTCGTCCACGCGGCCGGACACCACGGCGTCGATGCGGATGTCGCTGGCGTCCCCCAGCCGCGCCGCCATGCGCTCGATGGCACTGGCCAGGCCGTGTTCACGCAGCCCGGAGGGGCGCAGCCGAATGGCCAGCGTGCGCAGGTTGCCGGCGATGCCGTTGACGTCCTGCCGCAGCGCCCCGAGGCGCTCGCGGCCCTCGTCGTCGACGTGGTCCTCCAGCATCCGCAGCGCCAGCGCGAGGGCGGTCAGGGACTGCCCCGTCTCGTCGTGCAGCTCGCGGGCGATGCGGGCCCGCTCGGCCTCCTGCGCGTCGATGGCCCGCTGCATCGCCTCGGCGGTCATCGCGGCGCGGGTCTCGGCGGCCGCCGTGCGGGCCTGGTCGGCCAGGCGCCGTCGCTCGGCGGCGAACGCGTGCGCGTTGTCGAGCGCCACCGATGCCTGCCGGGCGAACAGCGACAGCATGCGGCGCGCGCCGCTGTCGAGCGGGGCCGACGCGATGGCCACCAGCAGGCCCCTGCCGCCCGATGTCAGCTCCAGCGGCTCGGCGACCACGTCGGTACCCGGGATATCGTCCCGCAGCCGGGCGGCGCACCCGCCGGGCGTGCCGGGCACCAGCAGGCGCTCGAGGGCCGTGCCGTGCAGGCCGTCGGTGACGGCGAAGCGCACGTCGTCATCGCCCTGGCCCATCGCCACCGTGTCGGCCCCGCAGAGGTCGCGGGCGCGGGAGACGATCAGCGGCAGGAGCGTCGACAGGTCACGGTGGGTGAGGATGGCGCCGGCGACCTCGTGGACGGTCTCCAGCTCCCTCCGTCGGCGGGCCTCGGCGTCGTGGCGGCGCTGGTTCGTGATCACCACGGCCGCCAGCGACGCGAGCGTCAGAATCACGCGCTCGTCCGCATCCGAGAACGCGGGCGCCCCCCTCTTGTCGGTGAGGTAGAGGTTGCCGAACACCTCCCCGCGGTGCGTCACGGGCACGCCGAGGAAAGAGCACATGGGGGGGTGGTGGTCCGGGAACCCGCACGAGCGCGGATCGGCGGAGATGTCGGGGATGCGCATCGGGCGGGGATCCCTCAACAGAACGCCCAGCAGGCCTCGTCCGCGCGGCTCGGGGCCGATGGCCTCCCGCTGATCGCGGGGCATTCCGGCGGTGATGAACCGCTCCAGCGCGTCGCCGCCCGGTGAGAGCACCCCCAGCGCGGCGTAGCGGGCGTCCACGAGATCGCGAGCGTCGCTGACCAGCCCGTCGAGGACCTCGGCGAGCGTCCCGTGGGACGCAAGGCGGATGCCGGCCAGCACGAGACGCTCGGATGTCACCTCGGCCCGGCGGGAGCGCTCGGCGTGGCGGGACACGGCCAGGGCGGCACGTGCGATGCGGCCGACCCGGGAGAGGGAGTCGGCGTCCGGGCCCGGCGTGCCGGGCCGCACGGTGCCGGCCACCGTCGCCGCGGGCGAGCGGTCCACCACCGCCACGCGGACGCCGTCGACGTCGACCAGGCCGCAGCGGGCGTCGGCGTCCAACAGGGCGGCAGCGCGGGCGCCGCGCGTGTCCACCGCATCGGCCGGGTGGACGGCGGTGCCCTCCAGCCCGAGTCCGTCGTCCAGCAACGCGCACACACGCGCCGTCGTCTCCTCCGGGCCGGCGTCGCCCCGGCCGGTGCGCTCGCACAGGGCGAGCAGCGCGTCGGTCACCGCCCCCAGCACGGGTCGCCGCCTAGCGGGACGTGGATCGCGTGGACGTGCGCGCCTTCGGCGGCCGGCCCCCGGGCGCTGCCGGGCGCAGCGTCAACGCGCGCCACACCAGCGCGCCCGCGGCGATCAACTGAACGAGGACCAGCGCCCACAGCAGGGCCGTCAGCCGCCCGTGGCGCTCGGCGTCGTCGGCCCGGCTGAGGATGACCCCGACGATGTCGGCGCGGTCGCGCAACGCGGGAAACGCCGCCTCGGCACGCCGGTAGGCGCCCGTGGCACCGTCGACGTCGCCGGTGCGCGCGATGGCGAACGCGTCGTCCAGGGCGCGCCCGGCCACCCCGCGGTCGGTGCCGACTCCGGCGCCGCGCATGGACGCCCCGATGGCGTCGACGCTCGCCGTCAGCACGCACGCCCGGCAGCCCGCTGCGTCGAACTCGGCGAGGGCGATGGCGGCCACGCGGCCGTCGGCGTCGACCAGCGGCGCGCCGAGGTCGCCGCTGGCGGCCTCGATCGAATAGACGGGGCGCACGGGCCCCCCCGCGGGCTCGAGGCCCCCCGCCACCCGGCCCAGCCTGACACCCGGCTCCAGCGGGGTGTTGGGGGCCGCCCGTCCGAAGCCCACCAGCGCGACCTCGCGGGCGTTGCGTACGGTGCCCAGCGCGGGCGCGCCCACCGTCCCCGCGGATTCCACCAGGGCGACGCCGTCGACGACGGACCCCGCGACCACGCGTGCGGGCAGCGCCCGAGCGTTGGACGGGGAACGCCCGGACGCGTATGCGGGCCACAGACGGATGCCGGTGACGCGGGCCTCGATGGGGGTGGCGCGCCGACTCCAGGCCCGCAGGCCCGCCGGGTTGGTGGCGGTGCCGCGGCCCGCGAGCGCCCGCGGCCCGGCGATCTGGACCACGTCGGCGGCGTCCGGCGCCACGAGCTGGGCGGACGTGGCCAGGATCCCGTCGGGCGTCACGGCAAAGGCTGTTCCGGTGCGCACCACGGTCCGCTCGCCCGGCGACAGCATCACGCGCTGCGGGCGGCCGGACGGCGCCGCGGGGCGGACGAGGAAGCCGTCGACGTGGAGCGTCACCTCAACGCGGTACACCGCCCCGATGGCGCGCGCCGCGCCCTCCTGGGGAACCGCGGCCGCGGCGTGCGCGGTCCCGAGTGCCGCGATGGCCAGTGCCCACGCCGATGCCCGTCGACCCACGCCCACGGTTCGCAGGTTAGCCCCCCGCCCGCCCGCGCGCCAACGGCCGGGTCAGTGCCGGAAGTGCCGCCGGTCGGTGAACACCATGGCGATGTCGGCGGCATCACACGCCGCCACGACCTCGCTGTCGCGGATGGAACCCCCGGGCTGCACGATGGCCGTCACGCCCGCGTGCACCGCGGCCTCCGGCCCGTCGGCGAACGGGAAGAACGCGTCGCTGGCCAGCACGGAACCCTCGACGGGCGACTGGGCCTTCTCGATGGAGAGGCGCACGGAGTCGACGCGGCTCATCTGGCCCGCCCCGATGCCGACGGTGGCGAGGTCGCGCGCGAGGATGATGGCGTTGCTCTTGACGTGCTTGCACACCCGCCAGGCGAACAGCAGGTCGCCCCACTCGCGCTCCGTGGGATGCCGCGCCGTCACGACGCTCATGCTGGCCCGCTCCTCCGTGTCGGCGTCGCGGTCCTGCACCAGCAGGCCGCCCACGACCCGCCGCACGTCGCGCTCGCCCGGGTTGTTCAGGCGTCGCTCGTGGTTGACCAGGATGCGGGTGTTGGGCTTGACCGTCAGGGCCTCCAGCGCCGCCTTCTCATACCCGGGCGCGATCAGCACCTCGATGAACGTCGACGCCAGCAGCTCGCCCAGCGCGCGGTCGACGGCGCGGTTCAGCACGATGACGCCGCCGTACGCCGACACGGGGTCACAGTCCCGGGCGCGCGTATAGGCGGTCATGACGTCCTGGGCCACCGCGACGCCGCACGGGTTGTTGTGTTTGACGATGACGCACGCGGGCAGCTCGAACTCGGACGCGAGGCGCCTGGCGCCGTCCAGGTCGAGCAGGTTGTTGAACGACAGGTCCTTGCCGTGCAGCTTCTCGACCCGGCTCAGCAGGTGCGTGCGCGCGCCGCGTTCGGTGTAGTACGCGCCCCGCTGGTGGGGGTTCTCTCCGTAGCTGACGTCGAACGACTTGTCGAAGCCGAACAGCAGCTGGTCGGGGAACTCGCCCTCGTGCTCGCCCATCCAGTTCGCGATGGCCGCGTCGTAGCGGGCCGTGAGCTGGAACGCGCGCATCGCCAGGCCGAACCGGGTCTCGTCGCCCAGCTCGCCGCCGGTGCGCACCAGCTCGTCCTGCACCTGCGCGTACTGGGACGGGCTCGTGACGATGCCGACCCGCGCGTGGTTCTTCGCGGCCGCCCGCACCATGGTGGGACCACCGATGTCGATCTTCTCGATGAGGTCCTGGTGCGTGACCCCGCGGCGCTGGACCCACTGTTCGAACGGGTAGAGGTTCACGACCACGAGGTCGATCGGGCCGATGCCGGACGCCTCCATGTCGGCGAGGTCCTGGCCCACATCCTCGCGCGCCAGGATGCCGCCGTGGATCCTGGGGTGCAGCGTCTTGACGCGGCCCCCGAGGATCTCGGGCTGACCGGTGACGCTGTCGACCGACGTCACGGGCACGCCCATGCCCTTCAGCGTCTCGGCGGTCCCCCCGGTGGACAGGATCTCGACGCCGAGGTCCGTCAGCGTCCGGGCCAGATCTGCGAGGCCGGCCTTGTCGGAGACCGACACGAGCGCGCGCCGCACCTTCATCACACCACCTCGTTGTCGGTGATCGTCACCCTGCGGGGATTCGCCGGATCGCGCACGATCCTACCGGCGGCGAACAGCCGCACGGCCTCGGGAACCAGGCGGTGCTCCACGGCGTGGATGCGGGCGCGGAGGTCCTCGACGTCCTCCCCCTGTCGCACCTCCACGGGCTCCTGCAGCACGGGCGGCCCGGCGTCGACCTGCTCCTCCACGAAGTGGACCGTCACGCCCGTCCACCGCACCCCCCACGCGACGGCCTCATCGATGGCGCGCATGCCCGGAAACGACGGCAGCAGCGACGGGTGCAGGTTGATGACGCGGTCCGGGAAACGGGCCAGGAACGCGTCGGTGAGGATGCTCATCCAGCCCGCCAGCACCACCAGGTCCGGGCGGGCGGCGGCCACGACGTCCGCCAGGTGGCGGTCGCGGGCGGCGCGGTCGGGGTGGTCGCCCTGCTCGACCACCGCCGTCGGGAGGCCGGCGGCCTCGGCGCGCCCCAGAGCGGGTGCGTCGGGGCGGGACGCGACGACCTGGACGATCTCCACCGGGCCGCCGGGCGCGTGGACGGTGTCGATGAGGCTCTGCAGGTTCGTGCCGGACCCCGACACCAGCACGCTCACCCGGTAGGGGGCCCGGTCAGGCAAAACGCACGCCGGGCTCGCCGGCCTCCACGTAGCCGATGAGGGCGGCGTCGGGCACGGCGCCGAGCACGGCCTCGAGGGCGTCCTGGGGGATCACGACGCAGAACCCCACGCCCATGTTGAACGTGCTCCACGCCGTCTGCGGGTCGACGCGGCCGGTACCCAGAACCCGCTCGAACACAGGACCCGGTTCCCACGCGCCGGCGTCCAGCACGGGACGCAGCCCCAGCGGGAGGACCCGCGGCAGGTTCTCGGGTAGCCCGCCCCCCGTGATGTGCGCGGCGGCGTGCACGTCGACGCCCGCCGCGGTCAGCGCCGCCGCGTCGGCCGCGTACAGCCGGGTGGGGGCCAGCAGGTCCGGCGTCGGCTCCAGCGCACCCTGGGAGATCAGGGCCCGCACCAGCGAGAACCCGTTGGAGTGGACCCCGCTGGACGGGATGGCCACGATGAGGTCGCCCAGCCGCACGCGATCGGGACCCCACATCGCGGCCCGGTCGACCACGCCGACGGCGAAGCCGGCCAGGTCGAAGTGGCCCGGCTGGTACAGGCCCGGCATCTCGGCCGTCTCGCCGCCGAGCAGCACGCACCCGCTGGCGGCGCAGGCCTCGGCGATGCCGGCCACCAGCACGGCGGCCTCATCGGGGTCCAGTACGCCGACGGCGAGGTAGTCCAGGAACCCCAGGGGGCGCGCGCCGCAGCACACAAGGTCGTTCACCGACATGGCCACCAGGTCCTGGCCCAGGCCGTCCAGCATCCCCATGTCGCGGGCCAGCAGGACTTTCGTGCCCACGCCGTCCGTGCACGCCACCAGCATCGGTTCGGCCATGCCCGCCGGCAGCGGCAGGACGCCGGCGAAGCCGCCGGTGCCGCCGTGGACCAGCGCCGCGATGTTCGCGGTGTGGCGGGCGGCGGCGTCCAGGTCGACGCCGGCGTCGCGGTAGCTGACGGGCGGGGGCGTCGGGTCGTTCATCAGGCGCGTGCGGGGTCGGGCTCGCGCTCGAGGCGCAGCTTGCGGGTGCCGGACGGGACCGGAATCGGGTAGTCGCCCGAGAAGCACGCGTGACAGAACCCCTCCAGCGGGGTCTCGAGCGCCCGCTGCAGGGCGTCCAGCGGCAGGTAGGCCAGCGACGTGCAGCCGGTGAGGTCGGCGACCTCGTCGATCGGGTGCTGGGCGGCGATCAGCTCCGCCCGGTCGGGCATGTCGATGCCGTAGAAGCACGGCCACGCGACGGGCGGGCTGGAGATGCGCATGTGCACCTCCGCGGCGCCGGCGTCGCGCAGCAACTGCACCACCTGCTTGGTGGTGGTGCCGCGCACGATGGAGTCGTCGACCACCACGAGCCGTCTGCCCTCGATGACCTCCCGCAGGGGGTTGAACTTCAGCTTCACGCCCTCGCGGCGCAACTCCTGGTCGGGCTGGATGAAGCTGCGCCCCACGTAGCGGTTGCGCACCACGGCCTCGCCATACGGGATGCCCGACTCGCGCGCGAAGCCGATGGCGGCGGGGGTGCCGCTGTCGGGAAGGCCCACCACCAGGTCGGCGTCGGCGGGGGCGCAGCGCGCCAGCTCGGCGCCCATCCGCTGCCGCTGTAGCCACACGTTGCGGCCCCCCAGCAGCGTGTCCGGGCGGGCGAAGTAGATGTTCTCGAACACGCACATGCGCGACGCCCCGGGCGGCAGGGCCTGGCGCGACTCGACGCCCGTGGCCGTGATGCGCACGGCCTCCCCGGGACGGACCTCGCGCTCGAACGCCGCGCCGATCTGGTCCAGCGCGCACGTCTCGCTGGCCACGCACCAGCCGTCCTCGAGCCGCCCGATCACGAGCGGGCGGACCCCGTGGGGGTCGCGGAACGCCACGGTCTCGGTCTCGGTGAGGCACACCACGGAGTACGCGCCGACCAGGTGCGGCATCACGGCACACGCCGCGTCCAGCAGTGACCCCTCCTGGGCGGCCAGCACAGCGGCCATCAGCTCGGAGTCGGTGGTCGCCAGCAGCGGCTCGCCGTGGGTGTCCACCATGGACCGCAGGTCCTCGGTGTTGGTGAGGTTGCCGTTGTGGGCCACGGCCACCACCGCGCGGCCGCGGTTGCGCACCACGGGCTGGGCGTTCTCCCAGCGGTTGCCGCCCGTGGTGGAGTAGCGCACGTGGCCGATGGCGGAGTCGCCCTGCAGGCCCCGCAGCCCGGGCTCGGTGAACACGGTGCTGACCAGCCCCAGGTCGCGCTGCACCATCACGTGGCCCGCGTCGGCCACGGCGATGCCCGCGCTTTCCTGGCCGCGGTGCTGCAGTGCGTGCAGCGCGAAGTACGCCAGGCGGGCCACGTGGCGGCCCGGTGCGACGATGCCGACGACGCCGCACTCCTCCTTGGGGGAGTCCTCCAGGCTCACGCGAGCGCGCCCGGGATCGCGGCCTCGTACGCGTCGCGCGCCTCGTCCAGGCCCAGGGCGAGGGTCTCGCCCGCGACGGTGACGCGGACCTCGTCGCCCGTGACGAGCCCGATGGGCGCGGCGTTGACCATTCCCGCCATCTCCAACAGCCCCGGCAGGGCGGACGGGCGGCAGCTCACCAGCACCCGGGCGCCCCCCTCACCGAACAGGTCCTCGTCGGCGCGCCGGCCGGACGGCAGCGTCACCTGGCAGCCCCGCCCGCCCGTGATCGCGGACTCGGTGACGGCCAGCGCGATTCCACCGTCGGAGACGTCGTGGGCGGACTCCAGCAGGCCCGCCTCGGCGGCGCGGATCAGCAGGTCGATCAGCGCGACCTCCTCGTCGGCGTCCGGCTCCGGCGGGCGGCCCTCGGCGCGCCCCAGGTACTCGCTGGCGTCGAGGCGCGGGACGCCGTCCCCCAGCAGGAGCACCAGGTCCCCGTCGTTCCGGAATCCGATCCTCACGGCCTTCCCCGCGTTGTCGATCCGGCCCACCATGCCGACCACCGGGGTCGGGTAGATGGCCCGCGCAGGGCTCTCATTGTAGAGCGAGACGTTGCCGCTGACGACGGGTACGCCCAGCGCCTCGAGGGCCAGCGACAGGCCCTCCACCACCTCGACCAGGCGCCACGCCGTGGGGCCCTTCTCGGGGTTCGCGAAGTTCAGGCAGTCGGACGCCGCGATGGGGCGCGCGCCGGTGCACGCGAGGTTGCGTGCCGCCTCGAACGCCGTGGCTTTGCCCCCGGCGCGCGGATCGACCTCGCAGTGGCGGGGACGGCAGTCCGTGGTGACGGCGATGGCATCGTGGCGGCCGGGCAGGCGAACGACTGCCGCGTCGCCCCCCGGGCGCACGATGGTGTTCGCGCCGACCAGGTGGTCGTACTGCTGGTACACCCAGCGCGCGCTCCCCAGGTTGGGGCGGCGCAGCATCGACACCCACGCGGCGCGCAGGTCCTCGGGTGCGGGCACCGACGCCAGGTCGATGGGGGCCGGGAGCGCCTGCGACTGGGGCTCCACGCCGTAGACGGGGGCGTCGTCGGTGAGCGCCGCGGCGGGGATGTCGGCCACCACCTCGCCGCGGTGGCGCGCCACGAAGTGGCCGGTGTCCGTGACGTGCCCGATGACGGTGGCGTCCAGCTGCCACCGGGTGCAGATCTCGCGCACGCGCTGCACATCCGCGGGCAGCACCTCGGCGAGCATCCGCTCCTGGCTCTCGGAGACCAGGATCTCCGGGGCGGGCATCCCCTCCTCGCGCAGCGGCACGAGGTCGAGGTCGATGTCGAGGCCCCTGCCGCCCTTGGCGGCCATCTCGCTGGCGGCGCTCGTGAGGCCCGCGGCCCCCAGGTCCTGGAACGCCACGAACAGACCCTCGGCGGCCAGTTCGAGGCAGCAGTCGATGAGCTTGCGCTCCGTGAACGGGTCTCCCACCTGCACTGACGGGCGCTTGTCGGCGTCGTCGTCGCCCAGCTCGGCCGACGCCAGGATGCTGGCGCCGCCGATGCCGTCGCGGCCCGTGCGGTTGCCGATGAGCACCAGCGGGTTGCCGGGTGTGCGGGCCGCACACGACAGCATGTCGCCGTGCCCCACGACGCCCACGCACATGGCGTTCACCAGGCACGAGTCCTCATAGCGGTCGTCGAACATGATCTCGCCGCCGACGGTCGGGACGCCGATGCAGTTGCCGTACGTGCCGATGCCCTTGACGGCCCGGGCGAACAGGTGCCGGCTGCGGGCGCTCGACAGCTCGCCGAAGCGCAGCGAGTTGAGCAGCGCGACGGGCTTCGCGCCGACCGCGAGGATGTCGCGCACGATGCCGCCGACGCCGGTGGCGGCCCCTTCGAACGGCTCGACGGCCGACGGATGGTTGTGGCTCTCGACCTTCAGCGCCACCGCCAGCCCGCCGCCCACGTCGACCGCGCCGGCGTTCTCGCCGGGGCCCTGCAGCACCCGCTCACCCGACGTGGGGAACCGGCGCAGCACGGGCTTGGAGTGCTTGTACGAGCAGTGCTCGCTCCACATCAGGCTGAACATCATGAGCTCGGCCGGCGACGGGTCGCGGCCGATGAGGCGCGGGATCAACTCGTTCTCAGAGTCGGTCAGGCCCAGCTGGCGGTGGAGGGGGAGGTCGCTCATGCGCGACTCGCCAGGGCCCGGAACAGCGGCAGCCCGTCGGTCGAACCCAGCAGGGGGTCGACGGCCTCCTCGGGGTGCGGCATCAGCCCCACCACGTTGCCGCGGGCGTTCGCGACGCCGGCCACGGCGTCGGTGGAGCCCAATGGGTTTTCGCCGCGGTAGCGGAACACCACGCGGGCGGCGGCGGGATCTCCGTACCAGGCGCCGTCGTGGTTCTTGATCGGCACGCTCATCGTGGCCCCCATGCCCCTCGTGAGGATGGTGGACCCGTCGGCGACGTCGAGCTGCACCTGACGGCACACGAACGACAGCGTCGCGTTGGGGCGCAGCGCGCCGGGCAGCAGCCCCGCCTCGCACAGCACCTGGAAGCCGTTGCAGATGCCCAGCACCCGGCCGCCGGCGCCGGCGTGGCGCCGGACGGCGTCCATGATGGGCGCACGGCTGGCGATGGCGCCGGGGCGCAGGTGGTCGCCGTAGCTGAACCCGCCGGGGATGAGGACGGCGTCGGTGCCCGGCGGCAGCTCGGCGTCGTCCTGCCACGCGAACGTCGCCGTGCCGCCGGCGGCCACCACGGCGCGCGCGGCGGAGTCGTGGTCGAGCGAGCCGGGGAAGCGGACGACGGCGACGCTCATCCGTCCACCGCGATCGTGAAGTCCTCGATCAGCGGGTTGGCCAGCAGGGCCTCGCACATCGTGCGGGCCTGCCCCTCGGGGTCGTCGCCGGGGATGTCGAGCTCGATGCGTTTGCCGATGCGCAGGTTGTCGACGTGGCCGAACCCCAGCCGGTCGAGCGAGATCTGGACGGCTTGTCCCTGGGGGTCGAGGACGCCCTCTCGGGGCATCACCGTCACCACGACTCGGGTCATGCGGGCTCCTTCGCGCCGGTTTCACGCAGGTAGTCGTCGAAGCCGCGGCGCGTGATGCGCTCGTACGCCTCGATGTAGCGGCGGCGGGTGCCGTCCACCACGTCGTCCGGCAGTTCCGGGCCGGGCGGGGTCCGGTTCCAGCGGATGCCGTCCAGCCAGTCACGGACGTACTGCTTGTCGTAGCTGGGCACCGGTCCGCCGGGCTCCCACCGGTCGGCCGGCCAGAAACGCGAGCTGTCGGGCGTCAGGGCCTCGTCGCCCAGCGTGATGACGCCGTCTGCGTCGCGCCCCAGCTCGAACTTCGTGTCGGCCAGGATGATGCCCGCGCGTGCGCATTCGTCCGCCGCCCGCCGGTAGAGCTCCAGCGTGACGGCTTCCATGTCGCGGGCGGGGCCGGCCCCGACGATCTCGGCGGCGCGCTCGCGGGTGATGTTCTCGTCGTGGCCCGACGTGGCCTTGGTCGCGGGTGTGAAGATCGGCTCGGGCAGGGGATCGGACTCGCGCAGGCCGGCCGGCAGCGCGTGGCCCGCCACGGCGCCGGTTTCGTCGTACTCCTTCCACGCGGACCCCGACAGGTAGCCGCGGGCGACGCACTCCACCGGGAACATCGTCAGGCGGCGCGCCATGGTGGTGCGCCCCGCGTTGTCCGGTGAGGCCAGGTCGGCAGGGACGGGATCGGCCACAAGGTGGTTCGGGACGACGCCGGCCAGGCGTGCGAACCAATACCGCGAGATGCCGGTGAGCACGCGCCCCTTGTCGGGGATCGGCGTGGGCATGATGACGTCGTACGCGCTGATGCGGTCGCTGGCGACCAGCGCCAGGCGGTCGTCGCCCACCGCGTACACGTCGCGCACCTTGCCGCGGGCGACGAGGACGCTGGTCACAGGGCCCGCACCCGCTCCATGAGCTCGTCCACGTGGCGCAGGTACCAGGACGGGTCGAACAGCGCGTCGAGCGCCGAGGCGTCGAGGCGGCCGGACACGTCGGGGTCCTCGGCCAGCAGGTCGCGCAGGTGCCGCCCCGTGTCCCACGACGTCATCGCGTTGCGCTGCACCAGCGCGTACGCCTCCTCGCGCGTCAGGCCGCAGTCCACCAGTCCCAGCAGCACCCGCTGCGAGAAGACCAGCCCTCCGGACGACGCCAGGACGGCCTCGAGGCGCTGGGTGTTGACGACGAGCCCGGTGACCAGCCGGGTGGCCGTGGCCAGCATGTAGTCGAGCGCGAGGAACGCGTCGGGCAGGATCACCCGCTCCACCGACGAGTGGCTGATGTCGCGTTCGTGCCACAGCGCCACGTTCTCGAGGGCCGGAACCGCGTAGCCGCGCACCAGACGGGCCATGCCGGTGAGGCGCTCGCCCGTGATCGGGTTGCGCTTGTGGGGCATTGCGGAGCTGCCCTTCTGGCCCTTCGTGAACGCCTCCTCGGCCTCGCGCACCTCCGTGCGCTGCAGGTGGCGCAGCTCGGTGGCGAGGCGCTCGACGCCGGCCGCGGCGACGGCCATCTGTGCCAGCAGCTCGGCGTGGCGGTCGCGCGCGACGACCTGCGTGGACACGGGCTCGACGGTCAGGCCCAGCTCGCCCAGGACCTCGGCCTCCAGGTCGGGCGACAGCGTCGCGTACGTGCCGACGGCGCCGGACAGGCAGCCGACGGAGGCCTGGGCGACGGCGTTCTCGAGGCGGGCCTCGTTGCGCTTGGACTCCTGCGCGAAGCCCCCCATGCGCAGCCCGAAGCTGGTGGGCTCGGCGTGCACGCCGTGCGTGCGGCCCACGGATACGGTGTGCGCGTGTCGCAGCGCCAGGTCCTTCAGCGCGGCGGTGAGCGCCCTCTGGCCGGCCACCAGCAGCGCACCTGCGCGGGCGATGGCGAGGCCCGTGCCGGTGTCGAGCACGTCGCTGGAGGTCATGCCGTAGTGGACGAAGCGCGACGCGGGGCCGATGTGCTCGGCCACGTCGGTCAGGAACGCCACCACGTCGTGGTTCGTGGTCCTCTCGATCTCCAGTGTCCGCTCGAGCGTGAAGCCGGCCTTGGACTCGATCTGGGCGAGGTCGTCGTCGGGGACGACGCCCCGGCGGTTCCACGCGCGGCAGACGGCCAGCTCCACCTCCAGCCAGCGGCCGAGCTTGGCCTCCTCGGACCAGATGGCGTCCATGTCGGGTCGGGAATACCGGGGGATCACGTGTCGAGGCCCTCCGCGATGTCATCGCGCATGTGCGCACCGTCGAAATGGATCAGCCGGGCGGCGGCGTACGCACGCGAGCGGGCGTCGGGGATGGAGTCCCCGCGCGCCGAGACGGCCAGCACCCTGCCGCCCGCCGTCACGATGGAGCCGTCGTCAGCGGCTCTCGTGCCCGCGTGGTACACGTCGGCGCCGGCCGCGGCCGCATCGTCCAGGCCGGCGATGGCGTCGCCGGTGCGCGGCGTGCCCGGGTAGTTGTGGGCGGCCATCACGACCGCCACGGCCGCGCCGTCGTTGACGCGCACCGGGCCGTCGGCCAGTCGTCCCTCGGCGGCGTCGCGCATCAGCGTCAGCGGGTCCTGCTCGAGCCGGGGCAGCAGCACCTGCGTCTCCGGGTCGCCGAAGCGGACGTTGAACTCGATCACCCTCGCCCCGTCGGGGGTCATCATCAGGCCCGCGTACAGCACGCCGCGGAAGTCCATCCCGCGCCGCGCCAGCTCAGCCAGCACGGGCCGGTGGACGCGGTCGACGAGCTCGTCGGCGAGCGCGTCGGGGATGTCCGGCACGGGCGAGACGGAGCCCATGCCGCCGGTATTGGGGCCCGTGTTGCCGTCGCCGACGGGCTTGTAGTCGCGCGCCGCCGGGAAGCGCGCCACGACCCGGCCGCTGCACAGCGCCAGCAGGGACACCTCGCGGCCCGTGAGGCCCTCCTCGACCACGACGCTCGCGCCGGCCTCCCCGAACACGCGGTCCTCGATCGACGCGCGCAGCGCGGCCTCGGCCTCGTCGCGGCTGTGCGCCACGACGACGCCCTTGCCGGCGGCGAGGCCGTCCGCCTTGACGGCCACGGGCAGGCCGAACGCATCGACGGCGGCGAGCCCGTCCGCCACCGACGTGACCGTCCGCGACGCGGCCGTGGGGACGCCGGCGGCGGCCATCACGTCCTTCGCGAATGCCTTGCTCCCCTCGAGACGGGCGGCCCCTGCTCCCGGGCCCAGCGTGGCGAACCCGGCCTCGCGCAGGGCGTCGGCGACTCCGGCGACCAGCGGGGCCTCGGGACCCACCACCACGAGGGCGGCGTCCAGCTCGCGGGCGAGCGCCACCACGGCCACGGCGTCGACGGCGTCCACGGCGCGCGTCTCGGCGTCGCGCGCCATGCCCGCGTTGCCGGGCGCGCACACCACCCGCGGGGCGGGGCGCGAGCGCGCCAGGGCCCGCACGATCGCGTGCTCCCGTCCGCCGCCGCCCAACACCAGAACCGTCTCCGTCACGGCCCGACTTTGACACATGCACCCGGCGGGGGGTCTGACGCCACGCGTGGCGCATGTCACCGGGGGCCGGGACGATCGGACGGCGCGACCGACCCGCTCACTGGCGGCGGGATCGGCGCCCGCCTACGATGAGGCCATGTCCCGTCCGGAACCCCGCTCGGGCGCCGATCGCGAGGCCCTGCGGGCGCTGATCGTGGACGGCCTCGACGACCTGGCCGACGGCCCCGACTCGCGCCTGCGGGCCGAGGAGTTGATGCGGGCCCTCGACGCATACATCGAGTCGGCGCCGCGCGCCAGCCACCACGACATCGCACCGCCCCCGGCGCCACCCGCCGTGGAGGGGCGCTACGGCCCGGTCTTCTGGGCCGTCGTGGGGTGCGGGGTGGCCGCCACGCTGCTGGCCGTGGTGCTGTTGCCCGGGGGTGTCTGGGCGTTCAGCGCGATCCTGCTGATCTGGATCGCGGCGTTCGTGGTGCTGGCCTCGGCGTAGCCCCCGCGGGGGCGGGCCCTGCGGCCCGCCCCCGCGTGCGGAGTGCTACTTGCCGGCCTTGGTGGCGACGTAGGCCGCCACGTCGGCGATCTCCTTCTTGCTCAGCGAGTCCTTGAACGCCGGCATGACCTTGCCGCCGTTCGTGACCTGCTTGGCGGCGAAGGCCTTGTCGGTGACGGGCTTCAGGGTCGGCCCGCCGTTGGCGCCCTTGCCGTTCGCCCCGTGGCACCCCGCGCAGTTGGCCAGGAACACCTGGCGGCCGGCCGCGGCGTTGCCCGTCACGGGGCCCTCGTTCTCGCCGGCGTGCGACACCGACGCGGCGGCCGAGCCGGCCTTCACCGGGCCGAGCGTGCCATCGAGCGAGAACAGCCACAGGTTGGCGCCGTGCGCCGACCCGGCGAGCGCGTTGCCGCCCGCGAGGAACGAGATGTACTGCTTGCCGTTGTACTCGAACACCGAGACGGTGCTGTTCGCGCCGGCGCCCGTCTGGAAGCTCCACTTCTCGTCGCCGGTCGTGGCGTCGTACGCCTGCAGCTCGCCGTTGTTGCGGCCCACGAACACGAGGTTGCCGGCCGTGGTGGTGCTGCCCGAGTAGCACGACTCGTCCCACTTGTGGCGCCACACTGCCTTGCCGGTGGTGGGGTCCCACGCGCCGAAGTACCCGTCGGGGTCGCCGAAGCCCGTGGTCGTGAACACGGAGCCGATCTCCACCACGCCGCCGCGCTTGGCCTTCGGCACCTCGGGCGTCGTGCCCTGCAGGAGGCCGGCCACGGACCGCATGCTGCAGATGTAGAGGTAGCCGGTGCCCTGGTTGTAGCTCATCGGCTGCCAGTTGTTGCCGCCCTGCGGGCCCGGCGCCACCACCGTGATCGCCTTGGAGCCGAAGGGCGTGTACATCGTCTTGGCCCCGACGACGGGCTCCTTGTGGCCGTTGGAGCGCGCGATCTTCTTCACGTCGGCGACGTCGGCGGCCGTGACCTCGTGCGGCACCCAGGGGTCGTACTGCGGGATGGGCTGCGTCTTGGCCGTCTTCTGCGCGGCAAGTTGCGGCACCGGCATGTCCTTCACCGGCAGCAGCGGCTTGCCCGTCTCGCGGTCGAGCACGTACGTCCAGCCGGTCTTGCCCGTCTCGGCGATGACCTTCTTCTTCTCGCCGTTGAACTCGGCGTCGAACAGCACCGTCGGGCTCGGGGCGTCGTAGTCCCAGATGTCGTGGCGCACCTGCTGGAAGTGCCACTTGTACTTGCCGGTCTTCGCGTCGATGGCGACCACCGAGGTGGCGAAGAGGTTGTCGCCGGCGCGCTTGGAGCCGTCGAGGTCGGGGTTGGCGTTGCCGGTCGAGAAGTACATGAGGCCCAGCTCGGGGTCCACGGACGGCGTCTGCCACATGGGCGACCCGCCGTGCATGCGCGAGTCGTTGTTGGCCGGCCACGAGTTGCCGCCCACCTCGCCCTTGTCGGGAATGGTGTGGAACACCCACTTCTGCTTGCCGGTCTTGGCGTCGTAGGCCTGGACGCGCCCGCGGATGGAGAACTCGCCGCCGGAGACGCCGGTGACGACCATGCCGTCGTAGTACAGGGGCGCGTGCGTGATGGTGTAGCCCTTGCGCCAGTCGCCGACCTTGGTCTTCCACGCGACCTTGCCGGTGTCCTGGTCGAGCGCCACGAGGTTGCCGTCCAGTTGGCCGATGTAGACCATGCCGTCGCCGATGGCGACGCCGCGGCTGAGCCAGCCGCAGCACACGGTCGTGATCTTCTGGTTGATGTTCGACTCGTACTTCCAGTCGATCTTCCCCGTCGCGACGTCGACGCGGAACACGTCGTCCTCGCCGGTGGGGATGTAGATCTTGCCGTTGTACGCGATCGGCTGACCCTCGGCGGAGTACTTCGCCGCGGTGCCGGACTTCAGGTCCGTGACCCACTCGCCCTTCAGGCCCGAGACGTTGTCGGCATTGATCTGGGTCAGCGGCGAGTACCGCTGGTTGTTGAGGCTGCCACCGTTGGTGAGCCACGCGGTGGTCGGCGCGGCGTTCAACTGGTCGGCGGTGAACGCGGGCGCGGTGGCGGGCCAGGCCCCCCCGTTGCCCTCGCCGCCCGGCGCGGCCGGAGTGGAGGACGTCCCCGCCGCCGTGGAGTCGGAGGAACTGTCGTCGCTGCACGCCGCCGCGCCGATCGCCACGACCGCGATGGCGGCCGCGCCGAGCGGCACCAGCCTGCGCGTCAACCTGCGAGAAGCCCGCATGAAACACCCCTGTCTCGGATTCGTCCGATTAGCTTAGGGCTAAGGCTTCGGTAAGGGAACGTGCGAAATCACACAAAATCAGCGGCGGGCGGATCCGATCTCGCCCGCCGGCGGTGCCTGGCGACCCCGCGGCCTAGTTGGACCCCACCTGATCGATCACCTCGTGGCGGCCCTGGCCGGTGCCGATGAGCGTGATCGGCACGCCCAGGTCGGCAGAGATACGGTCGACGTAACCCCGCGCCGCGGGGGGCAGCTCGTCGATGTCCTGGCACCCCGCGATGTCCTGTGACCAGCCGTCCATCTCCTCGTACACCGGCTCGGCGTTGTGGAACACCGACTGGTGGTACGGGAAGTCGCGGATCTCCTCCCCTTCGCGCGTTCGGTAGGCGGTGCACAGCCGCACGCGGCCGAAGCCCGACAGCACGTCCAGCTTGGTCAGCGCCACCTCGGTGAAGCCGGACAGGCGGGTGGCGTAACGCAACGCCACCAGATCGATCCATCCGCAGCGGCGCTGGCGGCCCGTGGTGGTGCCGAACTCGTGGCCCCGCTCGCCCATCGCCCTGCCGTCGTCGTCGAGCAGCTCGGTGGGGAACGGCCCCTCCCCGACGCGGGTGGTGTACGCCTTGCTGACCCCGATGATGCGGTCGATGCGGTTGGGTCCCACGCCCACGCCGGCGCATGCCCCTCCCGCGATGGGGTTGGACGACGTCACGAACGGATACGTGCCGTGATCGATGTCCAGCATCGTTCCCTGGGCGCCCTCGAAGAGCACGCGCTTGTCGTCGCGCAGCGCCCGGTCGATCAGCAGCGCGGTGTCCGCGATGAACGGGCGCAGGCGCTCGGCGGCGGGCAGCAACTCGTCGGCGATCGCGTCGGCATCCATGCGGTCCATGCCGTAGAGCTTCTCGAGCGCCTCGTTCTTGGCCGCCAGGGCGACGCGCAGCTTCTCGCGCAGGATCTTGGGGTCCAGCAGGTCCTGGGCCCGGATGCCGACGCGGTCGAACTTGTCGACGTAGCACGGGCCGATGCCGCGTCGGGTGGTGCCGATGGAGAACTTCCCCAGGCGCACCTCGGACGCCCCGTCGAGGGCGATGTGGTAGGGCATGATCAGGTGGGCGTTGCCGCTCAGCCTCAGCGTCTCCAGCGACAGACCACGGCCCTCGAGGTCGTCGAGCTCCTTGCACAGGGCGTGGGGGTCGACCACGGTGCCGTTGCCGATGATGCACACCGTGCCCGGATACAGGATCCCGGACGGCACGAGGTGCAGCTTGTAGACCTGGTCGCCCTCCACGATGGTGTGACCCGCGTTGTTGCCGCCCTGGTAGCGCGCGACCACGTCGCTGCGCTCGGCGAGGAGGTCCACGACCTTGCCCTTGCCCTCGTCGC
>JAGQUM010000081.1 GCA_020438485.1 Thermoleophilia bacterium
GGGGGAGCGGGGTGGGGGGGGGGGGGGCGGCCCCGGGCGCGGGTTCGTTGCGCCCGGCCGCGGGGGCGGGCGGCGCGGCCGCCGTCGTGGTGGGCGCCTGCCTGGCCCTCGCCGCGGCGGGGGGATCGTGGTCCATGCCCCTCACCGGCACGGCCGCGGCGTCGCAGTCGCGCGCGCCGTGGTCGGCCTGGTCGTGGGGCGACTCGTACGCGGCGTGGGCGCTGCAGCACGTTGCCACACCGGGTCACCCCGCGTTCGCGGCCGTCATCGTGGTGGGGCTGTCCGGGATCGTGCTGGCGCGCCGCGCGCCGCGTCACGCCGCGCTGCCCGCCGCGTGGGCGGCGTGGGGGTACGTGTACCTGGAGTTCGTCGCGCTGATCAACCTCACGCCGTCGCCGCGTTTCCTCACCCTCATCACCGTGCCGCTGGCGGTGCTGGTGGCCATGGCGGCCGACCGGGTCCCCGTGACCGGGCCGGTCGGCGCTCTCGCCGCGGCGCTCGTGGCATCGGTCATGGCCGCGGCACCCATCGCCACCCGGCTCGACCGGGAGCGCAACGTCACCCGCGTGGCGCACGTCACGGCCTGGCTGCGCGACCGTGGCGCCACCGGAGCCCTCAGCGACGACTACGTGACGTTCACGAAGGTCAACGTGTTCTTGGCCCGCGAACGGCTGGACGTGCCGCGCGCCGTCGACCCGGGGTTCGGCGGGCGCCCCCGCCGGGCGACGCCGGCGAACCTCCCGGACGTTGCCGCGTTCCGAGGCGGATACGTGGTCGAGGTGCCCCCGCGCCCCCAGGGGGGCCGCCCGGCCAACTGGGGCGCGTTCCGCGCCGCCGTCCGGGCGCAGCGCGCCGCCGGCTCGTGGCGGCCCGCCGCCGAGGTCGACGGCGCCCGCATCCTGCGGTGGCCGCCGTGACCCGCCCCGCCGCCGGGCCCACAGGGCCGTCTCCGAGCGGGATGCAGGCGACGGGCTAGAGTGCCGCGCATGCCCACCTCAATCGTCACCGGCGGCGCCGGATTCCTCGGCTCCCATCTCTGCGACCGTCTCCTGCGCGAGGGTCACCGCGTCCTGTGCGTCGACAATCTCGACACCGGCACGCTCGAGAACATCGAGCACATCCGCGGCGAGGAGTTCACGTTCGTGCAGCACGACATGGTCGATCACCTCGACATCCGCGAGAGCATCGACTACGTGTTCCACCTGGCGTCCCCCGCCAGCCCCATCGACTACCTGCGACTGCCGCTGCACACGCTCAAGGTGGGCTCGTACGGCACGCACAACGCCCTGGGCATCGCCAAGAAGCACCGGGCGCGCTTCTTGCTGGCCTCCACGTCCGAGGTGTACGGCGACCCCCTGGTCCATCCCCAGCGCGAGGACTACTGGGGCAACGTGAACCCCATCGGCCCCCGGGGTGTGTACGACGAGGCCAAGCGGTACGCCGAGGCGCTGACGATGGCCTACCACCGCCAGCAGGGCGTGGACACGCACATCGTGCGGATCTTCAACACGTACGGCCCCCGCATGCGGCCGTTCGACGGGCGCGCCATCCCGACGTTCCTTCGCCAGGCGCTGGCCGATAAGCCCATCACCGTGTTCGGCGACGGCTCGCAGACGCGGTCCTTCTGCTACGTCGACGACCTCATCGAGGGCTTCCTGCGGCTGATCGACAGCGACGAGCACGGGCCGGTCAACATCGGCAACCCCGGCGAGTTCACCATCCTGCAGCTGGCCGACGCCGTCATCGCCGCCACGGGGTCCGCATCGAAGGTGGTGTACGAGGCGCTGCCCCAGGACGACCCGACCGTGCGCCAGCCGGACATCACGCGGGCCCGGCAGCTGCTGGGCTGGGAGCCCACGGTCGAGCTGGACGACGGCCTGCAGCGCACGATCGCGTCCCTGCGGCGCTGACGCCCGTGGAGCGCAGGCCCGCCGTGCGCGCCGCCGGCCTGCGCAAGTCGTTCGGCGGCCGCGAGGCCGTGCGGGGCATCGACTTCGAGGTGCCCGCGGGGTCGTGCTTCGGGTTCCTGGGCCCGAACGGTGCCGGGAAGACCAGCACGATGCGCATGATCTGCTGCCTCAGTTCGCGCGACGGCGGCGAGCTGAACGTGCTGGGGCACGACCCCGAGCGCCGACCCCGGGCCGTGAAGTCCCGCATCGGCGTGGTGAGCCAGGACATCACACTGGACCTGGAGCTATCGATACGCGAGAACCTGCGCGTCTACGGCGGCTACTTCGGCATGCGCCGGGTGGACGCCGCCCGCCGCGCCGACGAGCTGCTGGACATGGTGAACCTGCGCGACCGCGCCGACGAGGCCGTCGAGAGCCTGTCGGGGGGCATGAAGCGCCGGGTCCAGATCGCCCGAGCGCTGGTGAACGGCCCCTCTCTGGTGGTGCTCGACGAGCCCACCACCGGTCTGGATCCCCACGCGCGGCAGGTGGTGTGGCAGCGGCTGCGCGCGCTGCGGGCCGCGGGCGTGACGCTGGTCCTGACCACGCACTACATGGACGAGGCCGAGCAGCTGTGCGACCGGATCGTGGTGATGGACGGCGGCCGCATCGTCGAGGAGGGGGCGCCGCGGGAGCTGATCGTCCGCCATGTCGGCGAGGACGTCGTGGACGCGGCCCGGCCTGGCGAGCGGCGCCGCGCGACGCTGGAGGATGTGTTCCTGACGCTCACGGGGCACCGGCTGGACGGCGACGCGTAGCGCGCGTCAGCCGGCGGGACGGGCCCCGTCAGGCTCGTCCGGGCCTGCGTCGCCGCCGCGCACCCCGGCCCAGGCCTCCCTGTCCCAGATGGGCGGCCCGGCGAACGTCCGCGCCAGCCACACGCCGAGGGCGTACAGCACGATCTGCGGGATCATCAGCAGGAACATGCTGAACGGGTCGCCGCCGGGCAGCGCGGCCGCCACCGCGGCGATCACGACGATGGCCACGCGCCACTGCCTGACGTACATCTCGGCCGTCACCACGCCCATCCTGGCGAACGCCAGCATCGCGACGGGCAGTTCGAACATCAGTCCCGACGCCAACAGCATCGCCGTGACGAACGAGAAGTACGGGCCCGCCTGCAGTTGGCTGATGAAGAGCCCGTCGCCGAACTCGATGAGGAACCTCAGGGCCACGGGGAGCACCACGAAGTAGCCGAACGCGACGCCCGCCAGGAACAGCGACGAGACGCCCGCCACCACGATGAGCATGATGCGGCGGCTCTGCTCGGTGACCGCGGGGATCACGAACGCGTACGCCTGGTACAGCCACACCGGCAGGGCCAGCAGCAGCGCGCAGCCGGCGCACACCTTCATGATGATGAAGAACGGCTCCGCCGGGCCGAGCGTGACCAGCGCGCTGTCGGAGCCGTGGGGCAGCGGGTGCTTGAGGGCCCGCACCAGGGGGTCTCGCAGCACGTACGCGGCCACGAACGCGACGGCCAGCGCGACGATGCAGATGATGATGCGGCGCCGCAACTCGTCGAGGTGATCGACGATCGACAGGCGCTCGTCGGCGCCCACCGTGCGGACGCCGACGGGAAGGCGGCGGGGGCCGGGGGGGCGCGGGGTGCCCGACGGCGTCACGAAGACGGCGGCGGCGGCTGGTCACCGCCCGGCCGCACGAGCGCGTCGAGGTCGGCCGGCGGGGCGGGCCG
>JAGQUM010000082.1:0-1333 GCA_020438485.1 Thermoleophilia bacterium
TCCACCTCGGACGGGCCGACCCCGTCGGGCGTCGCCGGGCGGGCGGCCCCGGAAGGAGCCGCCCGCCGTGGGAACGCGTCCTAGCGCCAGCGGCGCGTGCAGGAGTACGCGACCATCTTGCAGCTCTTGCTGCCGCACTCCTTGCGGGCGCGCTTCTGCGCGTCGCTGAGGTAGAACGACACGCCCCAGCCGACCTTGAGGTCCTTGGGGCGGATGTACATGGCGCCGCACGCGTTCTTGAATGCGACGACCTTGCGGCAGTGCTTGCCGCCGCGCTTCTTGCAGTCCGCCTTGGCGGCCCGGATGGCGCGGGTCTGGTTGGGCTGGTTGTACGACAGGCCCGCCTTCATGTCGACGCGGTCGATCACGAGTGCCCCGTGGAGCACGGACCGGGCGTCGGCCTGAGAGGCGACCATCGCGCCCGCGGCGAGCGCGGGGGCGAGCATGAGGGAGATACGGCGCTTGTTCATGTACGTGACCTTAACTTCCCGTTGTGGCCATGGATAGGAGTGGGACCCCGCTCATACAGAGCCGTTACCCGATCTCACGGTGCCCTTACGGCCCCGGCGCGCAAAACTATCAAAACTACCTATCAGCCTGCTCCGTGTCCCTCCCACCAACGGGTGACGTCCGCGGCGGCGCGCTCGGCCAGGCCGGCCAGCGCCGCCACGTCGCCGGGCCCGACGCGTTCGCCGCGCTCCACCCGCTGCTCGAGCCCCGCGGCCGCCTCGGCCAGCCCGCGCGCGCCGGCGACGTGACTCAGCGACCGGAGTTCGTGCAGGCGCGCGGCGGTGTCGGCCGGCGCCGACCCCGCGACTGCCGCGACCCGCTCGCCGACCGACGCGGCCCAGGCGCGCGCGGCCCGGGCGTAGAACTCCCGGTGGGGTGAGGCCAGCTGCTCGCCCAGGAGGCGTCGGTTCAGGGCGTCCATCGGGTCCCCTCGCGGCGGTCGTCACGATCGTCTCACGCCGGGCAGGTCCGAACGGCCCACTCGCGGGCGGCGAGCGTCACGTGGGGCGCCTCCCGGCGTGGATATCGGACGTGTGACGGCCCGCTGTCCCTACACTGAGGAATCCGTACTGGCGACGACCGGGGGAACTTCGATGGGTCAAGGCGAGGGCGAGGTCACACAGACCCGTACCTGGATGGAAGGCGAGCGGTTCAAGGACACGACGCGCGTCCACACGGCCCGCCAGGTCGTGGAGCAGCAGGGCACGGTGCCGCAGGACTACACGGTGGCCCGCGAGGCGGCCGAGCAGTTCTACGCTCGCCTGCGCGAGCTGTTTGCCGAGAAGAAGTCGATCACGTCGTTCGGGCCGTACTCGCCCGGCCA
>JAGQUM010000082.1:1435-1582 GCA_020438485.1 Thermoleophilia bacterium
AGGTGCCCGAGGAGGCCGCCGGCCTCGTCCGCGCGCTGCTGACGGCGGACAAGAACCAGAAGTTCCTGCGCGCCCGTATGTCGGAGGACGACAAGAAGCACACCCCCGAGGTGGACTTCCGTCCGTTCATCATCGCGGACGCCGACA
>JAGQUM010000044.1 GCA_020438485.1 Thermoleophilia bacterium
GCGCCGAGCGCCGCCGCCGCGGCGCCCAGCGACACCACGCGCGCAGTACGGAGGCCCACGGCGTCCATGACGGCCGCCAGGTCATCCAGCAGCGTCGCGCGTCCGACGGGCGGGGGCGCGGCGCCGGCCGCCCCGGCGCCCCGCAGGTCGGGCGCCACCGCGCGGGTGCCGTCCGGCAGAGCGCGGATGAGGTCGCGCCACGCCTGCCGGTCGAGCTCGGGGGAGTGCAGCAGCAGCAGGCCGTCGTCGCCCTGGCCCGCGTCGGTCACGAGCGTGCCCGCCCCGTCCGGAAGCGCCACCTCGCGCGCCGGCAGCGGCAGCGGCAGCCCGCGCTCCTCCAGCACGGCGCGCACGGCCCGCAGCGCGTTGAGGGCCCGCGGGAAACCGCAGTACGGCACGATCTGCTCGCACAGCTGGATCAGCTCGTCCGGGTCGGCCCCGCACTCCAGCGCGGCGGGAACGTGGACGCCCAACTGGTTGTCGGCGCCGCCGATGGTGGCCAGCACGGCGCACGTCAGCATCTCGCGCTCGCGTGACCCCAGCCCCGAGCGCGAGAACACGTCCGCGAAGATGAACCGCTCGACCCCGTCGGCCAGCACGGGCGACGCCTCCCGCACCCGCCCCGTGGCCGCGAGGCCCTTCCCCGCCGTCGCTCGGGAGAACTCCCGCGGCCCCAGCTCGGCCCTGTTCACGCGATCCTCGCCCTCCTCGTGGTCATGCCAGCACGCGCACGTGCTGCCAGCGGATGAACGCCTCCATGCCCGGGTGGCCGAGCTCGGCGCCCACGCCGGAGCCCTTCCAGCCGGCGTACGGCGCGTGCGCCACCACGACGCGCCAGCCGTTGACGACCACGGTGCCGCACTCCAGCGCCCGGGCGACGTCCATGGTGCGACGCAGGTCCCCGCCGCACACGTACCCCACCAGGCCGTAGTCGGGCCGGTTGGCCTCGGCCAGGGCCTCCGAGACGTCGTCGTACGAGATGACCGTCACCACCGGGGTGAACGGCTCCTCCTCCATCACGCGCACCCCGTGGCGGGCATGCGTGACGATCGCGGGCGCCAGCCGCCTGCCGGCCACGGTGCCGCCGCCCTCGACGGTGGCGCCCTGTGCGCGCGCGTCGTCCATCAGCTCGTGGTGGCGGTCGAAGCCGCGCTGCGTGGCCATGGGACCCAGCTCGAGCGCCGCCACCCGTACCCGGAACGCGTCCATGAAGTCACCCATGCGTGTGCGCGGCACGAACACGCGGTTCACCGAGTAGCACGCCTGCCCCGCGTTGGCGAAGCCCTGGACGGTCGCCACGTCGACGGCGGCGTCGAGGTCGGCGTCGTCGAGCACGATCAGCGGCCCGTGACCACCCAGCTCCAGGCTGAGGGCCTTGAGGCGCGGCGCGGCCCAGCCGGCGATCATCTCGGCGACGCGGCGGGACCCGGTGAACGCGACCTTGTCGACCCCGTCGTGGGTGGCCAGCGCCTCGCCCAGCGCCGGGCCGTCGCCCAGGACGCAGTTGACGACGCCGTCCGGCAGCCCGGACCGGCGGGCGATGTCGCACACCCGCCAGGCCGCCAGCGGCGCCTCCTGGGCGGGCTTCACGACCAGCGTGCAGCCCGCCGCGAGGGCGGGGGCGAGCTTCCACACGATGAGAGCGACGGGGAAGTTCCACGGCGTGATGGCCGCCACGACGCCGATGCCCTCCCCGCGCACGTGGTTGCCCGCCCCGAAGGCGCCGCCGGACGGCAGGTACTGCTCCCACATCCGCTCGGCTTCGGCGGCGAAGTGGTGGTTGACCTCCGCCGCGCGCGCCACCTCGGCCTGCGCCTCCGCCAGGGGCTTGCCCATCTCCCGATGGATGAGCTCGGCCAGGTCCCCGGCCTCGTCGTCGAACAGCCGGGCGAAGCGGGCGATCGCCGCACCCCTCTCCAGCGGCGCCGTGGCGCGCCAGGCCGGCAGCGCGGCGCGGGCGGCGGCCACGGCCGCGTCGACGTCGCCCGGCGCGGATGCCGCGATGCGGGCCACCAGTCCCCCGTCGTGCGGCGACGGGACGTCCATGACGGCCCCGCCCGCGGCCGGCGCGTCGGTCCCGTCGACGATGTTGACGAACGTCGGCGCGTCGCTCACCGGTGCACCATCCGGTCGTACGTGTCCGCGGTGACGCCCTCCTCGCGCAGCTCCACCTTGCGCACCCGCTCGGTGGGGGTCTTCGGGAGGTGGTCCATCACCCGCACGTACCGGGGGACGGCGAACGCGGGCATCCGCTCGGTGAGGTACTCGCACAGCTCGCCCGCGTCCAGATGCCCCTCGCGCGGTACCACGCACACCAGGATCTCATCCTCCGCGCCTGCCCCCTCCCCCGCCTTCACGCCCACCGCGGCGGCCTCGAGCACGTTGGGGTGCGACGTCACGGACGTCTCCACCTCCACCGAGGACACGTTCTCGCCGCGGCGGCGGATGTAGTCCTTCAGCCGGTCGCGGAAGTAGAGGTAGCCCTCCTCGTCGAGCTCGCCCAGGTCGCCGGTGTGCAGCTTGAGGTTGCGGAAGTCCTCGGCGGTCTTCTCGGGCATCCCGATGTAGGCCCGCATCACGATGTTCGGGATCTTCATGTCGACGACGATCTCGCCCTGCGTGCCGGGCGGCAGCGGCCGGTCGGTGCCGGGCTCCACGACGCTGACCTCGAATCCCGGCGTGGCGATGCCGCAGCTTCCAGCCCGCGCCGGCCGGTCCGGCGGATGGTACGTCACCATGCCGGTCTCGGTCAGGCCGTAGCCCTCCACGAAGCGGATGCCGAAGCGCTCCTGAAACTCGTGGTAGATGTCCTTCGGGGCGGGCATCGCCATGATCCTGGTGACCGAGTGCGAGTGGTCGAGCGCGGACGGCGGCGTGTTCCAGATGAAGTAGTTGATGGCGCTGACGGTGTTGAGGACGGTGGCGCCGCACTCGTTGACCGTCGGCCAGAAGTTCGTCGACGAGTAGCGGGGCTGGAACTGCACACGGGCCCCCGCGATCATCGCGGGGTACGTGGCCAGCACCTGCGCGTTCGAGTGGAACAGCGGCAGGCACGAATAGACGGTGTCGTCCTCGGTGAGCTCGGTCACCAGGCAGTACGTGCGACCCGAGAAGTAGTCCGACGCCTGCTGCTTGATGACGCCCTTGCTGCGACCCGTGGTGCCGGACGTGAACATGACGCGGGCGTCGTCGGTCCACGAGACGTCCACGCCGGGGTCGCGGTCGTCCACGCCGTCGAGGAACTCCTCGTACGTCTCCCATGAGCGCCGCGGGTCGGGACCGTCGCGGTGCGTGCCGTGTACCACGACGACGTGCTCCAGCAGCGGCAGCTCGTCGACGATCTGGTCGAGGTCGTGCAGGTGCTCCGAGCCCACCACCAGCATCCGGGCGCGCGGCAGGTTGATGGCCCACGACAGGAAGTCGCCGCGGTACGCCGTGTTGATGGGGCACTGCGTTGCCCCGGCCGCCTGAATGCCGAACCAGATCTCCAGGTGCGGTTCCATGTTGAACAGCAGAGTGGAGACCACGTCCCCGGGGCCCTGACCCCGCCGCCGCATGGCGTTCGCGACGCGGTTCGTGCGCGACGACATCTCCCCGTAGGAGATCCACTCGCCACCGCCGAACCGGTAGTACGGGCGCTCCGGATGGGCCTCGGCCCGTTCGCGAAGGATGCGGGGAAGCACCCACCCGGTCGGGTCCTCGCGGCGGTACCAGTCGCTCCATTCGGCCATCGTCCACCTTTCGTCGCAGCGGCCCCGCAAGCTTCTTCGCCCCGGGGCCAATGGTCAATCGCGCGCCCGCGGGTAAAGGTGTGTTCGCGAGACGTTCACACGCCGGTAACAGGTGCTAGCGTGCCAGGGTCGCGCGGTGCCGATCGTCACAAAGTTCGGGCCCGCCGGTCATCCGTTCAACCAGGAGCAGCTCCATCAGCACCGCCGTCGACCCCGTCGCAGAGCCCGCATCCTCCGCGCCCATCGGGGCGCGCACGCCGTGGCAGCTGTTCTGGCGGCGGTTCCGCTCCGACAAGGTGGCGCTCGCCAGCGTGGGCTTCATCGTGCTGCTGGTGCTGGTGGCGCTGTTCGCCGGCCCGCTGGCGTCCCTCATCGGGCACGGGCCGAACGAGCTGTTCCAGAACGACATGCTGGACGACTTCGGCCTGCCGAAGGGCCCCAACGGCGACTTCCTGTTCGGCGCGGACGCGTCCGGGCGCGACGTGCTGGTGCGCATGATCTACGGCACCCGCGTGTCGCTGAAGGTGGGCCTGTTCGCGACCCTCGTGGCCGTGGGCATCGGCGTCGTGCTGGGGCTGCTCGCCGGCTATCTGGGCGGCATCGTCGACACCATCCTCTCGCGCATCGCCGAGATCATCCTGTCGCTGCCGATCCTGCTGTTCGCCATCGGAATCGTCACCGCCTGCGGCGCCTCCAAGGAGGGCTGTGCCCGCGGCTACGTGAAGCCCGGCGTGACGCTCGTGGTGCTGATCAGCGCGTTCTTCACCTGGCCCGTGATGTACCGCATCGTGCGGGGCGTCGTGCTGTCGCTGCGCGAGCGGGAGTTCGTGGACGCCGCCCGCTCCGTCGGCGCCGGGCCGTTCACCATCATGTTCCGCGAGATCCTGCCCAACCTCATCTCGCCCGTCATCGTCTACGCGTCGCTGATGGTGCCGCAGGCCATCCTGTTCGAGGCGTACCTTTCGTTCCTCGGCCTGGGCGTGCCCGACAGCATCCCGTCGTGGGGACGGATGATCTCCGATGGCTCGGCGATCTACGACGTGGCGTGGTGGCTCATCGTGTTCCCCGGAATCATCCTTCTCCTGACGGTCCTCGCGTTCAACCTGCTCGGCGACGGACTACGCGACGCGCTCGATCCCAAGAGCGATAGGTAACCCACATCCAGAGGTAGCGAAATGGCATCTCGACGTACACACCTTGCCCTCCTGGGCACCGTCTCCCTGGTCGGCGTCCTCGGGATCGCTGCCTGCGGCGGCAGCGACGACAGCTCGAGCACCAACACGGGCTCCGACACCACGGCGACCGACGGCGGGGGCGGCGACGTCCTCGCGGCCTCGGACACCGGGTTCAGCACCGGTTCACCCAAGGCGGGCGGCACGTACCGCATCGCCACGCCCGACCTCGGCTTCACCGGCGGCTTCGACCCCTCGGCCGAGTACCTGGGCTGGGCCTGGGGCCTGCAGCAGCAGCTGCTGAACCGCGGCCTCGTGGGCTACCGGCACATCGGCGGGACGGCCGGCACGGAGCCCATGCCCGACCTGGCCGAGAGCATCCCGGAGCCCACCGAGGACGGCACCGTGTGGACGTTCAAGATCAAGAAGGGCGTGAAGTTCAGCCCGCCGCTCAACCGCGAGGTCACCACGAAGGACATCGTGTACGCGTTCGAGCGCATGGCCACGCCGTCGGTCGGCGCCCAGTACCCGAACTACTTCACGATGATCAAGGGCTTCAAGGAGATGTCCGACGGCAAGGCCAAGACCATCTCGGGCATCGCGACGCCGGACGACCAGACGATCGTCTTCACGCTGACCAAGGCCACACCCGACTTCCCGTACCGCCTGGCGATGCCGGCCTCCGCGCCCATCCCACCCGAGGTCGGCAAGTGTCACACGAAGGCCGGCGAGTACGGGCGCTACCAGCTGGGCACGGGTCCCTACATGATCAAGGGCGCCGACAAGATGAACATCTCGTCGTGCGACGCGCAGAAGCCCATCCCGGGCTTCAACCCCACGGACGGCATCACGTTCGTGCGCAACCCCAACTACGACGCGGCGACCGACAGCAAGGAGCAGCGCGAGGCGCTGCCCGACGTCATCGACATCTCGGTCAACACGAACGAGAAGGACGTGTTCGACAAGGTCCAGGCCGGTGAGCTCGAGGAGGCCGCGGGCCTCTCGGTGCCGCCGGAGGTCGCGCGGAAGTACGTCGGCGACGACACGCTGAAGGACCGCTTCCGGTCCAACCCCGAGGACTCCACGAACTACGTGACGATGAACCTCGCGGTGGCGCCGTTCGACGACATCCACGTGCGCAAGGCCCTCAACTACGCCGTCGACAAGCAGGCCATGCAGCGCGCCTGGGGCGGCAAGCTCTACGGTGACCTCACGGGTCACGTGATCCCGCCGGTCCTCCTCGACGGCGACACCAGCATCGACCCGTACGCGACCGAGAACTCGGCGGGCGACGTGGAGAAGGCCAAGGAGGAGATGAAGCAGTCGGCCTACGACACGAACAAGGACGGCATCTGCGATGCCCCGCAGTGCAAGGGCATCGTGTACCTCAACCGCAACTACGGCGCGTACGCGAAGATCACGCCGATCCTCACCCAGAACGCCGCCGCCATCGGCCTGGGCCTGGACGTCAAGGAGCTGCCGACCGGCCCGGCGTACGAGACGCTGCAGACGGTCAAGAACCAGGTCCCGATCGCCACGAACGCCCGGTGGGGCAAGGACTACCCGGACGCCACGACGTTCGCCGTGCTGTTCGACGGCCGCAACATCCTGCCCACGGGGAACACCAACTACTCGCTCGTCGGCATGACGCCGGAGCAGGCGAAGAAGCTCGGCATCGCCTACCCGAAGACGCCCATCCCGAGCGTCGACGCGGACATCGACAAGTGCAACGACACGGCCGGCGAGGACCGCATCCAGTGCTGGAAGGACTTCGACACCAAGCTCATGACCGAGGTCGTGCCGTGGGTGCCGTACATGAACGCCCTCCACACCAACCTGCTCGGCCCCGCCGTCACGAAGTGGGAGTACGACCAGGACGCCGGTGAGAGCGCGCTGGCCCACGTCGCCGTGGACCCGTCGCTCCAGAAGTAGGTCCGCGCCATTGAGGGGAGGCGGCCACCCGGTCGCCTCCCCCGGCGTGTCCCTCCGGAGCTATCCCCATGGGCCGATTCATCATCCGACGCCTCATCTGGACGGTCTTCATCGTCCTGCTGGTGTCGGTCCTCACGTTCCTCATCTTCTTCGTGTTGCCGTCGGGCGACCCCGCGCTACGGTTCGCCGGCAAGCAGCCGACCGCGGAGCTCATCGCCCAGGCGCGCGCGAACCTGGGCCTCGACAAGAGCCTTCCCGAGCAGTACTGGCTGTTCCTGAAGCACCTCGTGACCGGCGACGAGTACGGCTGGCCCGGCCTCGGATACTCGTTCCACACCCGCGACGCGGTGCTGCCCGAACTCATCAACCGGGCCCGCGTGACCGGCTCCATCATCATCGGCGGCGCCGCGCTGTGGATGCTCATCGGCGTGCCCGTGGGCGTCATCTCGGCGCTCAAGCGCCGCACCATCTGGGACCGCGGATTGATGGGCGTGTGCCTGTTCTTCGTGTCGGCGCCGGTGTTCTGGCTGGCGCTGCTGAGCCTGCTGATCTTCTGGAAGAAGCTGCACTGGCTGCCGGGCACCGGCTACGTCGCGTTCGCCGAAAGCCCGGGCCAGTGGTTCGCCCACCTGATCCTGCCGTGGTGCGTGCTGGCCCTGCTGTACGCCGCCATCTACGCACGCATCGTGCGCGCCAACATGATCGACGTGGTCAGCGAGGACTACATCCGCACGGCGTACGCCAAGGGGCTGTCGCCACGCAGGGTGGTGATGCACCACGAGCTCAAGCCGGCGCTCGCGCCCGTGGTGGCCCTGTTCGCCACCGACCTGGGCGCGCTGGTGGGCGGCACCATCGTCACGGAGACGGTGTTCAACATGCAGGGGCTCGGCAACTGGCTGCTGATCGCGGCCAACAACAACGACCTACCGGTGACCATGGCCGTCACCATCGTCGTCGCGGCCGCCGTGAGCCTGCTGACGCTGGTGGCCGACGTGCTGCTGGCAGCGATCGATCCCCGCGTGAGGCTGCAGTGAGCACGGATTCCGCCCCGCTCCTGGAGGTCACGGACCTCCGAGTGCACTTCCCCACCGCCGACGGCGTCGTGAAGGCCGTCGACGGCTCCACGTTCACGGTCCGCCGAGGCGAGACACTGGGCGTCGTGGGCGAGTCCGGATCGGGAAAGAGCATCACGTTCCTCACCGTGATGGGCCTCATCAACCGCCAGTCGGCTCGCATCTCGGGCAGCGTGCGGTTCGAGGGACGGGAGATCCTCGACGCATCGGCCGACGAGATGCGCGGCATCCGCGGCGCCCGCATCGGGATGATCTTCCAGGACCCGATGACGTCGCTGCACCCCATGCACAAGGTGGGCGACCAGATCGCCGAGGTCGTCCGCACGCACACCGACAAGTCGAAGAGCGAGGCGCATCGCATGGCGGTGGAGGCCCTGCGCGAGGTCGGCATCCCGTCGCCCGAGACCCGGGCGCGGCAGTACCCCCACGAGTTCTCGGGTGGCATGCGGCAGCGCGCCATGATCGCGATGGCGCTCGTGATGAAGCCGTCCCTGTTGATCGCCGACGAGCCCACCACCGCGCTCGACGTGACCATCCAGGCCCAGATCCTTGAGCTCATCGACGAGCTGAAGGACCAGTTCAACATCGGCGTGGTGCTGGTGAGCCACTCGCTGGCGACCATCGCCGACGTGTCCGAGAACGTGATGGTGATGTACGCGGGACGGCCGGCGGAGCTGGGCAGCCGGGACGAGGTGTTCTCCGACGCCCAGCACCCCTACACGTGGGGCCTGCTGGAGTCGGTGCCGCGGCCCGACATACGCGTCGAGCGTCTGGTGCCCATCGACGGGGCGCCGCCATCGCTCATCACGCTTCCCCCGGGCTGCGCATTCGGCCCCCGTTGCCCGCATGCCCGCACGGAGTGCACGGCCGAGGTCCCCGAGCTGCGTGACCGTGGCGCCGGCCACGCCGACGCGTGCATCCTGGCGACCGAGGAGAAGGGTCGGCTGAGGGCCGCGCGCATGAAGGCACTGGGGGTCACGACGTGAGCGAGCAGGTGTCCACCACCACCGGCCCGGCCACGGCGTCCGACGGCGGCACGCCCCTGGTCCGGGCCCGCGGGCTGGTGAAGCGGTTCCCCATCACGCGGGGCATCATCCTGAAGCGCGCGGTGGGTCACATCCACGCCCTGCAGGGCGTGGACCTCGACATCCACGCCGGGCGGACGCTGGGCGTGGTGGGCGAGTCGGGATGCGGCAAGTCCACGGCGGCCCGGGTCGTCGCGCGCCTGCTGGACCCCACGTCCGGCACGGTGGAGTACGAGGGCCGTGACATCACGAACCTCTCGCGGCGCCAGCTGGTGCCCATCCGCCGCGGCGTGCAGGTGGTGTTCCAGGACCCGTACGGCTCCCTGAACCCCCGGCAGTCCGTCGGCCAGATCATCTCCACGCCGCTGCGGGTGCACGGCGTCAAGGGCGACCGCCGGGCCCGGGTGCAGGAGCTGATGGAGCAGGTGGGCCTCAACCCGGAGCACTACAACCGCTACCCGCACGAGTTCTCGGGGGGGCAGCGACAGCGCATCGGCATCGCCCGCGCCCTGGCGCTCGAGCCCAGGCTTATCATCTGCGACGAGCCCGTCTCGGCCCTCGATGTGTCGATCCAGGCGCAGGTGCTGAACCTGCTGGCCGACCTGCAGCGCGACCGCGGTCTGGCCTACATGTTCATCTCGCACGATCTCGGCGTGGTGCGCCACGTGTCGCACCAGATCGCGGTGATGTATCTGGGGAACATCGTCGAGCGGGCGGGACGCGACCAGCTGTACGACGCCCCGAAGCACCCGTACACGGTCGCACTGATCTCCGCGGCGCCCACCGGCGAGCGCGGCGCCCGCACCCGGCGCCTGCTGCTGGCCGGCGACGTGCCGTCCCCCGCCGACCCGCCCACGGGCTGCGCGTTCCACCCCCGCTGCCCCAAGGCGCGCCTGGTGTCCGGAGACGCGGGCGAGGTGCCGGAGCGCTGCCGCGCCGAGAAGCCCCCGCTGACGCCCGTCGACGGGGCGGAGGGCCACGAGGTGGCCTGCTGGTACCCCATCGAGGCGGGCGACGAGGAACGCATGCGCGAGATCCAGACGCAGGACATCACGATCGACGGCCACGACGTGGCAGGCGGGGGGTCGGACCCCGGCATCGACGTCCAGCCCGCGGCGAAGGACGTCGCGAGCGACTCGACCGGGCTGTAGCGCCCCGCGGGACCCCTTACGCGGCGGGCTCGCGGTAGACGGTGACGCGGTTACGGCCACCCGTCTTCGACGCGTAGAGCGCCGCGTCCGCCCGGCACAGGGCCCCCTCGGGTTCGCCCGCGGCCTCGGCGACGCCGATGGAGACGGTCACGCGGCCCACGACGTCGAACGGCGCGGACTCCACCGCCGCCCGGACCCGCTCCGCGGCCGCGGCGGCGCCGTCCGCGGACGTACGGGGGAAGACTAGCGCGAACTCCTCGCCGCCGATGCGGGCGACGGTCTCGCCGGCCCGCGCACACCTCGTGAAGCGCCGCGCGATCTCCACCAGCACGGCGTCGCCGACCGGATGCCCGTGGGTGTCGTTGATCGCCTTGAAGTGGTCGATGTCGAGCATCGCCACCGACACGGGGTAGCCGTGGCGGCGCCCCTGGCTGACCTCACCGGCGAGGCTTTCCTCGAACTGCTTTCGGTTGAACAGGCCGGTGAGGTGGTCGCGTACCACGAGGCGGCGCGTCTCCGCGCTGGTCTCGGCGTTGCCGATGCCGAGGGCGACGATCTCGGCGAAGCGCGTGAGGCGGCGCACGGCGCCGGACGGCGGAGGCCCGGGGGTGACCCTCACCAGGCCCATCGCCCCCCACACCTCGCCGCGGACCGTGATGGGCACGGCGACACCCGCCCCCCATCCGAACGCCGCCGGCAGGCCGTCGGGCGCGTATTCCGACACCCTGACGGGCCGGCCCTCGGTGATGGCCCGGGCCGTGGCGCTCTCGGTGTGGTCGAGGTGAGTGCCCAGGTCGGCACGCAGGGCGTCGTCGCGCCGGCACACGCCCACGACGGTGGCCCTTCCGTTGCGTTCCCGCATGGCGACGTGCGCGGCGTCGCAGTCGAGGACGGCCACGATCTCGCGGGCCACCAGGTGGAACACCTCGCTGAGCGGGGTGCCGGACGCGATCGCCATCGTCACGCGGCGCAGCCCGCCCTGTTCGAGGGAGAGCACGCGCATGGCCTCCTCGCGGCGCCGCAGCTCCTCCTGAGCCTCCGCGGCGACCCGCGCCGTCGTGGCCACGCGGACGGCGGTGGCGAGGCGCGCGCGCAGCTCCGCGGGCCCGAACGGGGGGCTCAGCACGTCGTCAGCGCCGGCCTCGACGGCGGCGCGGGCCGCGACGTCCCCGCCCGTTCCCGTGATCAGCGCGATCACGATGGGGCGCCCGGGGTGCGAGCGATGCGGGAGATCCTCCCCCTCCTCGAACAGGGTGGCGTCCGATACCAGCCACACCGCCGGCGAGTCGCGGTGCCCGAACAGGGCGCCGGGCCGCGCCTGGGGGCGCGCCGCATCGACGGGTCCCGCCCCCGGAACCGGCGAGGACAGCAACAGGCGAACCGCCCCCGAGCTCAGGCCGGAAACGAAGATGGGGGTGCCCTCCGGCGAGCCGTGCCCGGTGACGCCGTCGTCGTATGTGGGGACCGCGGTGGCCAGGGGATTCCCTCCGTGCGTAGCATGGGAACGCCGCTTCATTGGTGACTTCGTTCCGGCGACGCACCCACTTGAGCCCCGGGGCGGCGGGATTCGTCCGGTGAAACCAGCGAAGGGAGGCTCATGGCGGACACGGGTGTGCGCATCGAGGCGTTCGGCGATCCCGGGTGCCCGTGGGACTTCGCGGCCGAGGGCGCCCGCCTGAAGCTGCGGTGGCTCCACGGCGACGCCCTGACGTGGCAGCACCGCATGGTGGGTCTCTCGCGCACGGTGAACGACTACCCGTCGCGCGGGATCACGCTTGAGGACCTGGCCGAGTCGCGGCGGGCCATCGCGGAGCGGCACGGCGTGCCCATCGACGCCGCACCCGGCACGCGTTACCAGGCGACGGCCGTGGCCTGCCTCGCCGTGGTGGCGGTGCGAGACCGGGCGCCCGATCACGTGGACGCGTTCCTGCGGGCGCTGCGGGTGTCGTGCCAGAGCCGGCGCAAGATGGTGGACGAGCCCGCCACGCTGGACGCCGCCGCCGCCGCGGCGGGGCTCGACGCGGGCGACGTGCGGGCGTGGACGGCGGAGCCCGCGGCGCGCGACGCTCTGGAACGCGACATGGCCGACGCCCGCGAGCCGGACGCCGCATCGCGGGCGATGCCCGACCGCCTGGTGCGGACCCCCGATGGGGCCCTGCGGCTGACGTGCCCCAGCTACCGGGTCCACGGCCCCGCCGGATCGCTGTCGGCGCCGGGGTTCCAGCCGGCCCGGGTGTACGAGGCGCTCGTGGCCAACGCGGCGCCCGGCCTGGTGCCCCGCCCCCTGCCCGGGACCGCCGACGACGTGATGGAGTGGGCCCCGTACCCCCTGTCGACGGCCGAGGTGGCGGGGGTGATGGAGGTGCCGCTCCCCGCGGCCAGGGCCGCGCTGGTGCGCTCCAGCGCCCGGTTTCAGCCCGTGGCGAACGACGGTTACTGGTCGCCCGGCTGACCCCAGGCCCGCGGCTCCCCCACCACCTGGGACGCGTACGCGAACATCGCGACCGCGGACGCGCTGCCGACGTTGATGCTGCGCGTCGACCCGTACTGGGGGATGTAGACCACGTCGTCGGCCTCGGCCAGGGCGCCGGGCGACACCCCGATGGCCTCCTGGCCGAACACCATCACCGAGTCGCGGCGCCAGCGGTACGAGATGAGGCTCTCGGCGCCATCCAGGTTGTCGACCGCCACCACGCGGTACCCCTCCGCGCGCAGCGCGCGCACGGCGTCCGGCGTGGTGGGTGCGTGGCGGACGTGCTGGTAGCGGTGGGTGCCCTGCGCACCGCGTCGGTCGAAACGGCGGCGTCCCACCACCCACAGCTCGCGGGCCAGGAAGGCGTTGGCGTTGCGCACCGCCGTCGCGATGTTGAAGTCGTACGCGAAGTTCTCGAGCACCACGGCGAAGCGGTTGCGGCGCGTGTCGAGCGCGGCCACGATGGCGTCGTGGTCCCAGTACTTGAAGTGGTCGATGACGTTGCGCGGGTCGTCGCGCAGCGCCTCGGCGTCGGGGAAGTCGGGATTTCGCAGGTCGCTCACGGGGTGCGAACGCTAGCGCGCGGGGCGGGCGCCGGAGCCCGCCCCGCCCGGCCGCGCGGGCTAGCGCGCCAGACGCCGGAACACGGCGAACGACGGCTTGCGGCTGCCGTTCTCGCGTAGCAGGCCCGACTTCCACGTGGGGTGGTCCTGCAGCAGGTACCACACGAACACCTTCACGCGCGGTGTGCGGCGCACCCTGGTGACGGCGTCGCGGAGCCACCGGGCCTGATTGGCCTCGTTCGTGTTGAACGGGTACTCCGGGACCCGGCGCGTGGACACGCCGAACTCGGTCAGCCAGATGGGCTTGCCGCGCAGGTACGTGCGGTCGACGGCCGACGTGAAGCGCGGCAGGTTGTACAGGTCGATGTAGCTGGCGCCTGCGAAGTTGCGGTTACTGGGTGGACGCAGGGGATACGGGTGGTGCGACACCGCGTCCATCGGCGGGCGCAGACCGCGCGCGTTCAGTGCCCGCACGAACACGTCGGGCATGATGCGGCAGTTGGGCTGTACCCCACACGTCTGCGGGTTCTTCTCGCCCGCAGGGGCGGTGACGGCGCCCGCCACCTTCGCGCGCCGGTCAACCCGGTGGATGCCGCGATACATGGCCTTGGCCACCGCCGCGTACGCGCGCGGCGAGTCCGGCACCCACCGGCCGCCGGAGCGACGGAACTGCGGCTGCCAGAAGATGGGGATGTTGGGTTCGTTCCACGTCTCCCACATGTGAACCCCCCGCGGGGCGTAGCGCTTCGCCGCGGCCGTGGCGAAGGCTCCGGCGTCCGCGGCCCTCTTGGGGCGGCGACCGAACGCGGGCAGGCCGCCCGACACCGGGACGCGGGGGTCCGCCGCCCAGCCCGGGGTACCCCAGATGGTGAACAGCACGTTGACCTTGCGCGCGCGGGCCGCGGCGACCACGCGGTCATAGTGGCTCCAGTCGTACGCGGCGTCGGCCGGCGACGCCGGCCGCTTCGGACGCGAGGCCGCCACCAGGTCCCACCGGAGGTCCACCCGCACGATCTTGGCCTTGGTGGAGGCCACCAGCGCCATGCGGGGGGCGGGGTTCTCGGTGGTGTGCGCCAGCCGGTCGTCCTGAATGCCCAGCAGCGCGGGCCGGGCGGCGAGCGCCGACGTCGCCGGCGTCAGCGCGGCCGCCGCCGTGAGCCCGGCGGCGGCGAGGATGTGGGATCGTTTCATCATGGCGCTGAACCCTAGACGGGCCCGCGGCTGAGGCCCTGAGCTGTCCGTCAGGCGCGCGGGAAGGTTTCGTGAAGTCGCCCCGCGGCGACGCCCGCGCGCCCGGTTCGTCACAAACCTGCCCCGCGGGCTTCCCTTGGCGCGAAAAGCAATTACCATTCCCCGCACGCGCCCGAAGTGGGCGCGACCCAAGAGTGCGAGAGCAGCGACGTCGGTGGCCGTAGTGCTGGGCGGGGTTTGCGGTTCTTCGCCGAGCAACGAGGAGTTAGAACATGCCGGAAGGCGTCGTGAAGTGGTTCTCCGCCGAGAAGGGCTTCGGCTTCATCACCCCCGACGGGGGCGGAAAGGACCTCTTCGTCCACTTCTCTGAGATCCAGAGCAGTGGCTACCGGTCCCTCGACGAGGGCCAGCGCGTGTCCTACGAGGCGGGTGAGAGCCCCAAGGGTCCGCAGGCAACCCAGGTCTCGGTGATCTAGGCGGTACCGGCGTTGCCGCATCCGGGGTTGGGCCGCGCGCCCGCCCCGGGTGCCAACGCGGCGCACTCGCCCGCAGCGCCCCCGTGCGCGGCGCGAGGTCTCGTCAGCGAACCCCGTGCCGGCCGAACGGCAGCGTGATGGCCTCGAACGACACGCAGCGGTTGCGGCCCGCGCGCTTGGCCGCCAGCAACGCGGCGTCCGCCCGGCGGTAGATGCCGCGCCACCCGTCCGGGTCCGCGATGGCCGTCGCGATCCCCGCCGAGACGGTGACGTCGATGCCGTCGATGGGTTTCTCCGCCACGGCGGCGCGCAGCCGCTCGGCCACGGCCGCCGCATTCCGGCCGCCGACCCCCGGCAGCAGCACGGCGAACTCCTCGCCGCCAAGCCGGAAGACCATGTCGACGTCCCGCAGGCGCGTCGTCAGGATACCCGCGACGGTGGCCAGCACCAGGTCGCCGACGTCGTGCCCGTGGTCGTCGTTGACCTTCTTGAAGTGGTCGATATCCACGACGATCAGGCTCACCGGGGCGCCGGCCGCGCGCGCGTCGTCGGCGACCCGGCTGAAGCGCGCGTCCAGCCCCAGGCGGTTCAGCAGCCCCGTCAGCGTGTCGGTGTGTACGCGCTCGCGCAGGCGATCCTCGACGTCCGTGAACGAGATCGCGATCGCCACCGACGCGGCGAGCAGAAAGACGGTGACGGCGAGCATCTCGGGGTGGTCCAGCGTCCGCTGGGGAAACAGCACGAGCATGGTCGCCACCACGGCGACGATGGCCACCGCGAGGCCGGACACGGCGACGGTGCGCCGGAACCGCCCCGAAAGCAGCAACATGGGCAGGGCCGCCATGGGCAGCACGGGGCTGGTGGGACCGCCACTCGCTACCGCCCCGTTGAGGATCACCCCGAGCATCAGGGCGAAGCTCAGCACGTGCAGGTGGGCGGCGAACGACGTACGGCCGAACAGCCGGGCCGTGATGAGGGTCTGGGCGACCGCCACCAGCGCGCCGAGGACCGGCATCCACCCAAGCCACGGGGCGCAGGCCAGCAGCGCGAGCGTGGTGAGCGCCGCACCGCCGATGTGGGCGGCGCGGGTGCCCTCGAGCGCCTCGTTCATGCGCCGCTTGTCCGCGTCGGTCGGGCACAGCCACGACCTGCGCGGCGGCTGCGCGGCGGGCGCCCTCACGCCCGCTCGCCCGCCGCGAACGGCGCGTCGCCGGAGGTCTCGACCCGGTCGCGCCCCGAGCGCTTGGCGTTCAGCAGGGCGTGGTCGGCGCGGCGATACAGGTCGAGCCACCGCGCGCCCACCGGGTCGCACGTGGCGACGCCGGCCGATACCGTCACCCGGATCCCGGCCACGAGGCCGGAGGCGACCTGTGCCCGCAGGCGCTCGGCGACGGCCGCGGCGTCGGTCAACCCCAGTCCGGGCAGCAGCAGGCCGATCTCCTCACCGCCCAGGCGGTAGACCTGGTCGTGCTCACGGGCCCCCCCGCCGAGGAGGGCGGCGATACCCTGCAGCACGGCGTCCCCGGCATCGTGACCGTGCGTGTCGTTGATGACCTTGAACGAGTCGATATCGAAGAGCACCAGGCTCAGCGGCAGGCCCCGGCCGGCGCAGGAGGTGGCCGCATCGTGGAAGCGCGCGTCCAGCGACGCCCGGTTCAGCAGGCCGGTGAGGGGATCCACCGCACCGCTGGTGCGCAGGCCCTCGGCCTTCTTGTAGTGCTGGTTGGTGAGCACGATGATGCCGATCATGAGCAACGCCGTACAGATCGCCAGCGACGGCGACGCGAACAGCGCGGCGGGGTCCGGCAGCGCCGCCGACGCCAACATCGCCACGAGCGCGATCCCCAACCCGACGAGCGTCACGGGGCCGCGGAAGCGGTTGGCCAGCAGCAGCATCGGGATGCCGAACGTGGGCAGCAGCGGGCTCGCCGCACCACCGCTGGAGATCACGCACCCCGCGATGAGGGCGACGGCGCCGAGGTAGCTGAAGGCCAGCGCCCACTCCGCGCGCTCCGCGCGCCGCACGTAGACGTCGAGGAGGGACAGCATCACGGCCACGGCCGCGGCCAGGCCCACGGGCGTCCATCCCAGGCGGGGCGCGAGGGCCACGAAGAGCAGCACGCCTCCCGTCACCACGACGACGCGGGCCCTCCGTGTGGCCCGATAGGTGTCGAGCGTCCTCACGTAGTCCGTGTGCGACGGGCACAGCCAGCTCTGACCGGGAGATCCCACAGTTCTTGGCGTCGGCGGTTTCCCCGTGGATCTTGAGAAGCGCGGGAGAATGCCTATTCCGCCCGCCACCGGCACCACCGATCGGGACGCGCGTTCCGCACCGACCGCCGTGGTGAGCGTTGCGGGCCGCGAGGAGCACGATCAGCGTTCCCGCGGCCTCGTCGGGGGCGCACCCGCCGACGCCGTCAACGACGAAACCCCGCGGGGAGGCGGGGTTTCGGTGAGGTGGGCGATACTGGGCTCGAACCAGTGACCCCCAGCTTGTCGAACTGGTCCAGCCGTGTAGCGTCACGCCGCACACGGTGGCCGAAAGCCGCATAGCGTCGCCTGTTTCGGGGGATGCTGGCGGGACGGCCTCGAGCGGTCCCGCGGCTCCGCGCGACGTCCATTGTTCCCAGTATGTTCCTACGCGCGCCGTCGACGGGGGGCGTGAGGCCGCGTGGTCGGCCGCGTGGATGGCCCACTGGCGGGAGCCGATCAGCGAGCACGAGCGGAGGGCCCTGAGGGTCATCGCTGGCGGGCGCGTCACGCGCGACGAGCTTGCCCGCCGGATGAGCGGCCCGGGCCTGGACATCACCCCGACGGGTGCAGGCCGCGTGCTGCACCGTCTGGAGGCCGCGGGCCTCGTCGAGTGCGACCGCGTCTGGTGGTCGCAGCCCGCCGCCGCGTTCGCCTGCCGTCCGGATGAGACGTGTGGGGGTGAGGCGTGACCGCCACTACAACCATTCCCCCTGGGGCGGTTACGATCACGCGCCGTCAGGCCCACGACGCACACGCGTGCGTGGAGGATACCCGCCGCGTCCTGGACTATCTGCGCCGCCGTGACGGCCGTATCCCCCGCAAAGACCAGCGGATCAGCCTCCAAGACGTCGCCGATGTGCTCGGCGTCGACGGCGTCATCTGGTGCCTCGGGGCCCGTGGCGAGGACCGGCTTTTGCGGATGTTCGCGGTCAAGTGCGCACGGCGGGCCCTCCGGGCGGAGGGTGTCCGTGACCCGCGGCCGTGGCGGGCGCTGCGAGTAGCGCAATGGCATGCGCACGGATGGGCCTCCGAGCCGGAGATGGACGCCGCCCGGGAGGCCGTTGACGAAGCCGTCATGGTTGCCTTTCGGAACAAGGATTGGGATGCGGGGCTGGCCGCCGCCCGGGCCGCCGCCCGGGACGCCGCGCGCATGTGGGACGGCGTGTGGTCCGCCGCGTGGGACGCCGCGCGGGACGCCGCGCGGGCATCCGTGTGGGACGTCTCGTGTGATTACGCGCCGACCGCCGCGCGGTCTGCGGCGCGGACCGCCGCGTTGGCCGCGGCTGACGCCGCCCCGACCGCCGCCCGTAGCGACTCGCGGGATGCCGCGCTGGAGATCGCTTGGGACGCCGCATGGGCCGCCGCCCGGTTCGCCGCGCAGATTGCCGCGCGGTACTCGGCGTGGGGCGCCGCGAGCGACGCCGCGGGCAGCGACGCCCCAATCGCCGCGTGGGGCGCCGCACGGGACGCCGCGGAGGATTTCGCCTCGCGGGCCGCCTCGCGGGCCGCCGCGCGCTCGTGGGACGACGTGTGGGACTCGGCGTGGGACTCGGCGTGGGACTCGGCGTGGGAAGCCTCCCGGGCCGCCGCCCGCAGTGACTCGCGGGATGCGCACCTGCACCTCCTGCTCTCCGCGGGATACGGGGGTGCGGCGTGACCCGACGGCCGGTTATGCCCGTCTTGACGAGCGCCATCCTGGCGGTCGGCATGTTTGCCATACCGGGTCCGGGGATCGCTGGCACGCCGCGCGAGCACGCCCTCGCGGGCCAGCTCACCCGTGAGCGGGCCGCGTGGGCCCACGAGCGGCGTGGCCTGCGCCGGCGCGTCCGGGACGCCCGCCGTGCCGCCCTCCACAGCCCCAGCGTCTCCGAAGCCCTCACGCTCGCCGCCGTCACCTACGGCGTGCCGCGCAGCGAGCTTTCCCGCGTCGCCTGGTGCGAGTCCACCCACCGGCCGTGGGCCCGCAACGGGCGGTATCGCGGGCTGTTCCAGGAAGGCCCCATGTTCGAGGCGGGACCGTACGGGCGGGCCGGCCTGAGCGTCTGGTCGCCCTACGCCGCCGCCATGACCGCCGCATACACCGTCAGCCGCGAAGGCTGGCGCCAATGGGAGTGCAAGCCATGACGCCCTACACCACCATCGAGACGATCCAGCAGGCCGCCCGAGAGATATCGGGCGCAGAACACGCGGCGCGTCGGGCTCGCGACAGGCGCGACCGGCACATCGTCAAGGCGTTCGAGGCGGGCAACCCCCTCGAAGGGGTCGCCCAGGCCGCCATGTTGAGCGAGTCCGGGGTGCGTGGCGTGCTACGTGCCCACGGGATCATCATCCCCCGCAAACCTCGGGAGCCGCGCCGCGAAGGCCGGGGCGCCGGATGCTGACCATCGCGGAGGCCGGTATTACCAGCCAGGTCGTCCGCCTCGTCCTGCGGGGTGCGCGGTGACGTGGCGCACCCCAGCGCGCAAGCGCCCACCGGTCCGCTGCCCCGCGTGCGCCCGCGAGCCGTTCCCCATCGACGAGCGCTACACGGCCGATCACGTGCGCGTCCTCTACGCCTGCCAGTGCGGCCACCGGTTCCCGCACCGCCACCCCGTGCAACGCCTACACCGCCAGATCGTGGAGGCGGCCCGGTGAGCACGACGGACGACTGCTACCTGGATGGGTGCGGCACCGTGTGGCTCCCGGTGCGCCTGTACCCCCACCGGGACAAGGCACGGATGGCGGTCGTCCAGAATCCGGAACTGTGGGGGGACCCGAACCCGGCGTCGGCCGCGATCCGCATGGTGTCAGGGATCGTGTCCGACGGGATGCTGCAGATCGTGTCGGGGGGCACCCCGTACGCCGGCAGGTGGTGGCAGATCACGCCGCGGGAGGCGGCCCGGTGAGCGCGAAGGGAACCGCTTTCGAGA
>JAGQUM010000083.1:0-2362 GCA_020438485.1 Thermoleophilia bacterium
GCGCGTCTCCCGCTGTTGGTGCGGGGGCGTGTGTGAAGTATGCGTCGGTGTCCGGTAGTGATTCGGCGTCGGGTTCGGCGTCGTCGCCGTTTCGTTCGGCCCAGAAGCTGGCGGATTCGCTGGGTGCGGGTCAGGTGGGGTGTCTGGCGGCCGGCCAGACGTTCGGTGGTGCGGTGATCCGCAACGATGGGATCACCCTGACCACGGCTCCGGGTGGCGAGAAGGCCACGATGCTGGGGTACACGGAGATCGCCGAGTCCGCCGATGACGTCACGATCGAGGGTGTGGTGCTCAATGGGCGTACCTCGGGTAAGCGCGTGGGTCCGCACATCAGCGGTGACCGGGCGGTGCTGCGCGGTAACGACATCACCAACGACAACACGGGCATCTGCGTGCATGTCGGCTCCAACGTCGGTTACGGCGTCGCCTACGACACCCTCATCGAGGGTAACCGCATCCACAACTGCGGGCGTCTGCCGGCCACCGGTTACGACCACGGCATCTACGTCAACACCGCCTACCGCACCCGCATCGTCAACAACTGGATCTACGACAACTCCGACTGGGGTGTGCACCTTTACCCCTCCGCCCAGCAGTCGTATGTCGCCAACAACATCATCGACGGCAACGGCCGGGGTGTGACGTTCAGCGGCGAGTCCGGGTACCCGGCCTCCAGCAACAACATCGTTGAAAACAACGTCATCAGCAACAGCCGCGACCGGTACAACATCGAGTCGTGGTTCGGCGGTGCCGTCGGCACCGGCAACATCGCCCGCAACAACTGCCTGTGGAACGGCCGTCTGGGCAACATCGCGACCCAGACCGGGTTCCTCGCCACCAACAACACCATCACGGACCCCGGGTACGCCAACCGGGCCGCGAAGGACTTCACCATCACCAGCGGCCCCTGCGCCACCAAGCAGCCCGCGTCCACCCCCCCGCCCCCGCCGGCCGCCAACGCGACCCCCGCGCCTGCGCCGGCGGCTCCCACCCCGGCCCCAGCGCCGGCGCCGGCCACCCCCGTCCCGGTGGCGGCCCCGGCTCCGGCTCCGTCGGCCCCCAGGAAGAAGGCCGCCCCGGCGCCCGCCCCGGCTGACGCTGCGTCGCCCTCCCAGAGCGAGTCACCCGCCACCGCCGGCCCCGCCGCGACGAGGGCCCCCGAGCCCCGCCGTGCGACGCCCAGCCTGTGGACGGCAGCGGGTGCGTTCGCCCGCGTCCGCGTGTCCGACTCCCCGACTCGCGCCGCGGTGCTGCGCGTCACGCCCACGGCGGGGCTCCCGGCCGTGGTCGCCGGCGCCCCGCGCACCGCGTCCCGCGCCGGCGCGTACTCCGCCCGGGTCTGGGCCAGGGCCGCGAACCGTGACGCCGCCGCGCGCGTCCGCGTCTCGCTGGTGGTGAAACTGCCGTCCGGCGCGATCCGCGAGACAGCGGTGCGCACGACCGCCGTGCGCGGCGCGTTCCGACGTGTGTCCGTCGCCGCCCGCGTCCCGCGCGGAGCATCGGTGCGCGTGCGGGTCGAGGGCCGCGGCCTGCCGTTCCTCGTGTCGGCGGGTGCCCCCGCCCGCCGTTAGGGCGCGCCGGGCGCGGGGATCGCCCCGCCCGCGAACAGCCGGCACAACTCGGCGGTGTTGCGCTGGAGGTCGTACGCCTCGAGCACGCGCCGCCGTCCCTCGCGGGCCCGCTCCGCCGCGGCGTCGGGGTGGTCCTGGATGTCGCCCAGGGCCCGCACCAGGCCCGCCACGTCCCTCTGCTCCACCAGTGTCCCGGTCGTGCCATCGATCACCAGTTCGGGGATGCCCGACAGGCGCGACGCCACCACGGGGACCTCGCTGGCAAGGGCCTCCATCAGCGCCACCGGGATGCCCTCCATGTCGCCGCCCTCGGTCTCGACGCTGGGCAGCACCATCACGTCGCTGTCGTGCAGGACGCGGCTCACCTCCGCCCGCGGCCGGTGCCCCAGCAACTCCACCCGGTCCTCGAGGCCGAGGCGCGCGACCTGCTGGGTCAGCTCATCGCGCAGTTCGCCCTCGCCGACGAGCGACAGCCGCACGTCGCGCCCCTGGTCGCGCAGTTCCGAGACGGCGTCGATGAGGTACCGGTGCCCCTTCTTCTCGCGCAGGCCCGCGACGCAGCACGCGCGAAGCGTGCCGTCGGGAGGCCTCGGCGTCCGGGGGGTGAAGGCCCCGAGATCGACGCCGCAGCGCACAATGGCGACCTTTGACGCGGCGGCCGCCCCGAGCTCCTCCTCCAGCAGGCGGCGGTTGAAGTCGGAGATCGTGGCCACGAAGTCGGCACGTCGCACCTTCTCGCCCAGCATGGTGCGGTCGACGTAGATGTCGTGGGCGTGCGCGGTGAAGCTGTA
>JAGQUM010000083.1:2456-3230 GCA_020438485.1 Thermoleophilia bacterium
GCGTGCCATGCGGGCCGCCAGTGGGGCCACGTACAGGGCCCGCAGCAGGTACCTCGGGGACCGGACGTTGCGCACGACGGCCGAGGCCATGGTGCGCAGGTAGCGCCGCGGGTCGGTGCGCAGCCAGTGCACCTGGGCGGCGAGCGTCTCGCGGGCGACCAGCGACATGTAGTGCGTGCGCTCGCGGAGACGGTCGGCCTCGGGGTGGACGCCCTCCTCGCCCCGGGCGCGCAGCGGGTAGACGTCGACGTGGCCGCCCAGCCTCTCGACCTCGAGGATCTCGAAGAGCACGAACGTCTCGGTGGCCGTGGGGAACGCCGACGTGACGTACGCCATGCGCGCCGGGGGGCGCACGGGGACCCGCTCGCCCGCCGCCGTCACGGGGACAGCAACAGGAGCAGCGTGGCGCCGACGCCCAGGGCGATCAGTCCGAACGCCACCTCGACGCGGCGCTCCACCAGGACGCCGGTGAGCGTCTCGATGGGGTTGTGCGCGGACGGCTGGCGGCGCCGCCACAGGACGACGCCGCCCACCAGGGCTCCGAGGAGGGCGATCGCGACGCCGGCCACGACGGGCGCGCGGGACGACGACCCGGCGGCGGGTGACTTGACCGACACGGCCGGCGCGGCGGCCGGCCGGGCGGGGTTGAGGAGACGGGCGTCGGCGGCGCGCTGGGCCCGCAGCGCCGCCTCGAGCCGCTCACGGGCGTCGCGGATGCGCTTCTGCCGGGCCGCCTCGATGCGGCGGGCGCGAAGGATGGCGGCGCGGCGGGCG
>JAGQUM010000084.1 GCA_020438485.1 Thermoleophilia bacterium
ACGGCCGCCCCCGCCCCCGCCCCCGCCCCCGGCCCGGCCACCACCCCGGCGCCCGGCGGCGCCGTGGTCGGCACCCCCGTGGTCGTGCGGATGGGCAGCCGCATCGCGACCGGCGTCACCCCTGTGCGCTCCGGCCGCGTCGTGGTGCTGGTCACGTCGCGTGGGAAGGTCGTCAACCGGTGCACGTTCCGCCGCGCGGTCTCCGGGCGGACGCTGTGGTGCTACACGCCCGCCGGACGCACCCCCCTGCCCAACGTGCGGGTCGTGGTGGCCGCCCGGGTGAAGGCGGGCACCACCCTGCGTTTGTCCCCGACGGTGCAGCGACGTGGCACCCGCGTCGTGGCGCGCGTGCGCCCGGCCGCCGCCGGGCGACTGGTCGTCCGCATGCGTGTGGGACGCACGGTCGCGAAGACCTGTGTCGTGCGGCGCGCCACGCCCCGCCGGGTGGTGACGTGCGTCGGCCGCATGCCGGCGGGCAAGGGCAACGTGGTGGTGACCCAGCGGGCCGGCAAGGGCGGCGTCACCGTGCGGGTCGCCGTCCAGCGCGCCCGCCTGTAGGGCGGCGGTCAAACACGGGGGGGCCGGCGCTGACGGCCGGCCCCCCTGGGTCCCGCGTGGTCGGGGCGGCCCCTCGGCTCGCCCCGCGCTGCTACTTGCTCAGCGTGATCCCGTCGATCAGGAACGCGGAGCCGGTGGTGGCCCCGGTCTGGTCGGCGTAGACCTCCAGCGCGCTCCCGTTGGCCGGCGTGATGGTCACGCTGACCTTCTGCCACGCGTTGGACAGCGTCACCACCGGGCCGGCGACGGTGCGGGTGGCGCCGGAGGCGGTCCGCTCGCGCAGGTACAGCTTGGACGACTTGCCCACCGACGCCGCGGCGCCGGCCTTGATCCACGCCGTCGCCGTGTACGGCGCGGCCGACGCGGACGTCACCGTCGCCGTCGCGTCGTCGATCGTGAACGCGGTGCCCGCGGTGCGGGCGACCTTCGTCGCCCACGCGCCGGAGGGAGAGTCGGACACCGCGACGCGCGACAGCGCGGCCTGCCACGTGGTCCAGCCGGAGGTCGAGGTCTCGAACGAGCCGTTCGCGACCAGGTTGGTGGCGACGGGCGGCGTCACGACGGGCGCGGGGGCGACCGTCACGGTCTGCGTCGACACGCTCTGGGCGCCGGCGTTGTCGGTCACCTGCAGGCGGACCGTCGCGGATCCCTCCGACGCGAACGTCGTGGTGGCCGTAATGCCCGTGCCGTCGTCGAACGCGCCGTCGTTGTCCAGGTCCCACGCGCGGGACGCGATGCTGCCGTCCGCGTCGGTGGACCGGTCGGTGAACGTCACGGCCTGTCCCGCGACGGGGGCCGCCGGGGCGTACGTGAACAGGGACATCGGGGCGGCGTTGGCCGGCGGGGGCGGCGGCGTGGCCGTGCCCGTCGTCAGCGTGATGCCGTCGATGAGGAACGCGTCGCCGCCGGCCGCGCCGGACTGGCCGGCGTAGACCTCGACGCCGGCGCCCGCGGCCGGAGTGATCTCGGCCGTGACGCGCTGCCACGCATTGGTGAGCGTGACGGCGGGGCCGGCCACCGTGCGGCCGGACGTGCGCAGGTAGATCTTGAGCTGCTTGCCAACGGCCGACGTGCTGCCGGCCTTGACCCACGCGCTCGCCGTGTACGGCGCGGCGGCGGCCGACGCGACGGTCGCGGCCGCGTCGTCGACCGTGTACGAGGTCCCGGTGGTACGGGTCACGCGGGCCGCCCAGGCGCCGGACGGGGAGTCGCTCACGGCGACACGCGACAGCGCCGCCTGCCACGTGGTCCAGCCCGTGGTCGCGGTCTCGAACGAGCCGTTGACCACCAGGTTGTCACCGGACGGGGCCGGTGGGGTGGACGGGGGTGGCGGGGCGGGGGCCGTCACGTTGACCGTCTTGGACGCCGTCGCCGTGGCGCCGGCGTTGTCGGTGACCCGCACGCGCACCGTCTTGGCGCCGGCGGTCGTGAACGTGAACGTGGCAGTGGCCCCGGTGCCGTCGTCGAACGCGCCGTCGTTGTCGAGGTCCCATGCGCGGCTCGCGATGCTGCCGTCGGCGTCGGTGGACGCGTCCGTGAACGTCACGGCCTGGCCCACGACGGGGGCCGCCGGGGCGAACGCGAACGCCGCGACGGGCGTCGCGTTGGCGGTCGGCGGGGGCGGGGGGGTGGCAGTGGACGCGGGCTGCTTGGTGGCGCAGGGGCCGCTGGTGATGGTGAAGTCCTTCGCGGCCCGGTTGGCGTACCCGGGGTCCGTGATGGTGTTGTTGGTGGCGACGAACCCGGTCTGGGTCGCGATGTTG
>JAGQUM010000085.1 GCA_020438485.1 Thermoleophilia bacterium
GCGCCGGCGCCCGCGACCGCGCCGGGCGCGACGACGGCGGCCGCCCCCGGGGCGGCCCCGCCCGCCGGGGACTCCCCGCGCGGGGACGGTGCCGACGTGGCGGCCGTCACGCTGACGGTGCAGGGCTACGCGGCGGCGTTCGCCGCGGGAGACGGCCCCGGCGGATGCGCGCTGCTCACGCCCGCCACGCGGCGCCGGTTCGTGGAGCAGGTCCGCGACGATCTCGGCGACGTGTCGTGCGAGGAGGCGTTCACGCAGCTGGCGGACGCGACCCCGCAGGAGGACCGCCGCCGGTTCGCCCAGGCCGAGGTGGTCGACGTGTCCGTCTCCGGGGCCTCCGCGACGGCGACCATCCGCGTGGGGGGCCGCTCCAACGCCATCCCGCTCGAGCGAACGGAGGGACGATGGAAGATCGCGAGCGCCCCCGGCCGGTGACGCGCGCACGTGCCCTCGCGGGAGCCGTCTCCGTGCTCGCCGTGGTCGCTTCCGCGGTGGGCTGCTCCACCACCACGAAGCGGGTCACGGTGGCGACGACCGTCCACACCGGGGTCACGACGCCCACAATCGGCACCGTCACGTCCGACACCGGCCCCACTCCCACGTTCGGAACGGATTCCGCCCCCACGGCGCCCACCGCCCCCACCGCCCCGACGACCCCCACCGCGCCGGGCGGCCTGCCGACCACCAACAACACGCCCCGGCCCCCCGACTTCCCGAACGCGGCCGAGGAGACGCTGCTGAAACGACTGCCGGCGCTCACGCGTCGGCGCTGCACGCGCACCGACGCGTCCAACCGCAGCCGCGGCGCGACGGCGTCTCTCAGTTGCGACCTGCGCGACCTCTACAACGTGCACACGTACATCGAGGTGTTCGGCGGCGTCGCCGCCGCCCGCCGCGAGTACGGGCGGGTGCGCACGAGTCAGGGCCTGGGGACCTCCATCGGCCCATGCACCCGCGCAGGGGTGCGTCCCCCGGGCGAGACCACGTGGCGCACAGGCCGGTCGGGCGTGCGGGGCCGCGTGATGTGCTTCCGGTCCGACGACCGCTTTTGGTTCGTGTGGACCCAGGACGACGTGAAGGGCCTGGTGTGGGCCTCGTCCAAGCGCCTGCCGTCCGTGCGCAAGTACTGGATCGACGACAGCGACATCAACCCGTAGCGGTCCGCGGCGGCCCGGGAGGGGTCCCTACACCCCTCCCGGCCGGCGCGTCCGAGGGTGTCGGACGGCGGTGGGGTCCTGCCGCCACCGCTGTGGCATGTGTCGCCCGTTCGCCCTGCTCGCGGCCGTGTCATCGGCGGATCCGCCCGGGACTTGAGCCGCGGGCGCGCGGTTCACAGGCTCCGGCGGATCGCCTCCAGGCGGGCGGTGGCGGCGTCGCCCAGCACGTCGTCCACGCGCCCTGCCGCGGCGTCGATCACCACGGCGTGCGCGTCGCCGCGGCGGCGCACGGCGGCGATCCACACGGGCAGGTGCAGGGTGCGGGTGCCGTCGACGCGCAGATCGCGGGCGTCGGGGTCGACGCCGTGCGCCTCGAGCGCCGCCCGGTGGCGCGCGCGGGTGGCGGGCTGCACGGCGCGGTCGCGCCGGGCGGCGGCGTCCGCCACGTCCCGGGCGAGGCCCGCGGCGGGTACGTCCTGCGGCAGCGCCGGCGCGTCGAGCTCGCGCTCGGGCGCGTCCCAGGGGGCGTCGCCCGCACCCAACAGACGGCCTGTGAGCCCCTCGAACCACGACAGCGTCACGTGGGCCGTGCGGCGACCTCGCCGCCCATCGCGGGTGTGGTGCACGGTGAGCTCGTGCACCGGCATCCACGCGGGGCCGAGCGGCTCGATGGTGCCCCGGCCCAGGCCCCACGCGCCGCGCACGTGCAGGCGGGCGAGGTGCGTCGCGCGGTCCGCGTCCGTCGCGCGCGCCGGCCCGCGGGCGGCTCCGTGGGCCGCGCGGGGGCCCAGCCCGGCGACGGC